>NZ_JAPMOU010000038.1 GCF_028858535.1 Spartinivicinus poritis | reverse complement strand
TCGACAACCGCATTCTCACAGTTTCTATTTTTGGTTCAATCCTACCACTTTAAGACCAAAAACTGTCTACAGTATTGATATAAAGCAGGTCAGTTATTTTGTTTTACTGACAGCCTAGGTTTATATAAGGTCTACCATAATCCAGAGCAATCCATCTTATCATCCTCGTTCCTGACCCTACTTACCACCACCGAGCAACCCACCATCAACAAACAAGGAGTATATGAATATATCTTTCAAGGGGCCACTTATGGCACAGAAACAGTCATTAACCAAATAGCCACTTTAGAGCCTCACTGGCTTTATCAACTGATACCAACCAATAAAACCGACTACCGAGCTTGCCACCCCCGATTTAAAGCAGCTTATGGACCATTGGATATTTTGGTTGAAGATAGTGTTGCTAATCTTAGGGAGCAGTTTTCTGTGATTAACCAATGCTTTGGTAACGAAATTGACACTGCCTTGGCAGGGGGCTATGACTCCCGGTTAATATTGGCTTTACTAAGAGAACAAGGCACTACCCCGCATTTGTATGTTTATGGAAAAAGCACAGACTTGCATACTCAAATTGCAAGAACAATTTGCGACCAAGAAGGCTTGCCTTTACAGCAAATAGATAAACAGCAGCCACCACCACTTTCACCCGCCGATCTCGCCGAGCAGGTTAATCAAGCATTTTACCTATTCGATGGCTACCCTATTGATGGGGTATGGGGAAACGGCCAGGACTTAGTTACCCGCAAGCACCGTAGCGAAGGGGGACGACTAACACTCAATGGTGATGGTGGTGAAATCTACCGTAACTACTTTTATCTACCTGATCGGTCCTACACCGTTCAGCAGTTTTTATGGAGTTTTTTTAATCAGCTTGATCCTGCCATGTGCCAATCTGTATTTCAGCTTCAAGAATATCACCGCCAGCTTGCAGACAAAATAAAAGCCTCCCTCAACCAAACCAGTAACCGATTAAACCGCACATCCATCGAATATTTATATCCTGCTTTTTGCTGCCGATTTTGGGCTGGTCGCAATAACAGTCTTAACAATCGTTTTGGGTTGACACTCACTCCATTTATGGAAATGAACAGTGTAGTAACAGCTGTTAATGTCCCCATCAAGTGGAAAAAGTATGGTATTTTAGCAGCAAAAATGATTTTTAACGTTGACCCCATACTAGCTAGCTACCCGTCAGATTATGGTCATCATTTCGCAGCTCCACCACCATTAAAACGCAAGCTTAAAGATTCACTTATGACTATGCGCCCCCCTAAACTAAGGCAACTAACATATCGAATAAAACATCAACGTATGCCATTACAACGACCTTACTATTTAACTTCAGAATATTTAAGCCAACTTCTTAATATTGAGTTTCCTTACCTTGCCCATTATGTGAAAATTGATAAAGTCAAAGACAATAAACAGTTTAACCGAGTGTGTACACTTGAATTACTATTTCAGCGATACAACGTAAGTATTAACTGATTTACATTATTCCCTCTGTTTTATGCATCTGTACATCACAAAATATACCCAGTATTTTATTTATCTTTTTTTTCTATTTTACTAAAAAATAATTTCTCAGGCATAGTTGAACTGTCGTATTCAGAGCTAACACCCAACCTATTTTTTATGTATCATCTTTAGCTACTATTCGAGTTCTTATATACTAACTCTTAAATACTAAAATTTTGAGTTAACCACTCTTACGGTAAAACCATGGAAAATTTTTTGCATAAGATTATGTGGGTATTCACTTTGAGGGATTATTTATGCAAGCTAAATGGTTAGTATTTACAGCACTCTTTTTAACTAACAGCTGGGCAGGTGAATTTGAATGCGGCAGTTTAACAAACCAATATGGCCCATATGACTACACCAACCCAGAGCATTTTAAATACAGACTACCTATTGTCGAACAGTTTCACTTTAACCGAGATGTCGAATCTTTAAACAAAGGTATGACTGGTCACGTATTGGGTGATATTACTTATACTTTACGCGCATTTCCTAACCACCATCGAGCCCTATTTGCCGTTGTCAGGTATTACACTCGACCTGATACTGAATACAGTAAGAACCATATGTCAGCCGAGTGCTTTTTTGACCGAGCTTTACGGTTCAAGCCAAGTGATGCTGTAGTTCACATGTTGTATGGTATTTACTTACATAAAAAGCAAAAACATGATGAAGCACTAAAAAAATACCAAAGAGGCCTACAACTCTCTCCTAATTTTGCTGAGCTTCATTATAATCTGGGCTTGCTTTACATTGACATGAAGAAACTGCAAGAAGCCAAAAACCATGCTCAAAAAGCTTACCAGCAAGGATACCCACTTGCTGGGCTTAAGCAAAAATTGAGTGATGCCGGCGTCTGGTAACCCAGCTATTATAATGCTGGCAGATATTAATATTGACATGCTTGGCCATTGAACCGGTTTACTTGCTTGAAAAATTAATACTTTTATTGCTTGTCATAAAGGATGTCCCATGATTCCATTTGGTGGTTGGCTAACCCCTCATCCACTTAATGAAGGTAGTGCTGTCGAAACACTAAAGGCTATACTACCTTGTCCCAAACACCACGCTCTAGAGACGTTTGTTAACACCAATCTTGCTCTCATTAACACAGCTGATAATACCAGTCACGTAGCTCAACAAGATAGCATTACAGTATTGATTAATGGCTGCCCCCAGTGGGTAGAAGCCCCCTACAATCACATCAGCAACAAGCAAAACCCAGCTATTGCTGCCATCACAGCTTATCAGGCCATTGGTTTAAATTGCTTAAGTAAACTACATGGCCAGTTCAGTCTATTTTTATACGATCACCAACAAGATACTTTTATCTTAGCTACAGACCGAATGGCGACTCAGCCTGTTTATTATCAGTTACACAACAATCAACTTTTTTTTGGTAGTTTTGCTTCAGTTATAAAAAACCACCCAGATAGCCATACAGCACTGTGTAACCAGGCAATCTACAACTACCTTTATTTCCATATGATTCCCAGCCCTGGCACCATTTACGACAGTTTATATAAACTAGAGCCAGCACAGTATATTTGCTATCAATCAGGGCAGTTCAATAAAGGTTATTACTGGTCTCCTCTGTTTACTGACAAAAATCAATTAACTGATAGCGAACTTGCAGGACTTATTCTTAGTACCCTGAAAAGCGCTGTTTCCCGTGCAAGCCAACAAGGCACCGTCGGCAGTTTTCTAAGCGGGGGGTTGGATAGCTCAACAGTATCAGGCTTACTGAGTGAGTTAAGCAGCCAACCTGCAAAAACCTTTTCCATCGGCTTTCCTGTCGAAAAATATAACGAAATTGAATACGCCCGTCTTGCAGCAAAGCACTTTAACACGGAGCAACACGAATACTTTATTCAACCAGAAGATATTCTTAGTCATTACCAGCAGGTGATCACTGGCTTTGATGAACCATTTGGTAACTCTTCTGCTTTGCCTGCTTATTTTTGCGCCAAACTGGCTAAACAACATGGAGTTGATATAATGCTGGCAGGTGATGGCGGTGACGAACTTTTTGCCGGTAATACTCGCTACCAAAAACAAATCATTTTTGAGCTATACCAGCATATTCCAGGCTTACTGCGTCAGCGTGCATTAGAACCTGTGGTTCGTCAGCCTTGGTTTAGTAGATTGCCGCTAGGAGGCAAAGCACACAGCTATATTGATCAGGCTAATATTCCATTACCTGATCGCCTGGAAACATACAACTTCCTACACCGCCATAGCCCAACAGAAATATTTAGCTCAACATTCTTACAAGACATTGATATTCAACTGCCTTTACGTGAGATCCAACAGACCTACCAGCAACCAGATCAAGCTGACTACATCAGTCGAATGTTGTTTTTAGACTGGAAACGCACCCTGGCTGATAATGATTTACCTAAAGTCAATCGTATGTGTTATTTGGCAGGTATCGACGTACGCTACCCCATGCTAGATGACGAACTGGTTGATCTGTCGTGTACTATTCCCTCAAACCTTAAAGTGAACTTAACTCAACTACGAGGTATTTATAAACAGGCGGTTAAAGGCTTTTTACCCGATGCGATTATCAATAAATCTAAACATGGCTTTGGCTTACCTTTTGGAGTGTGGACCAAAGATCATCAGCCCTTACAATCAATGGCTTATGAAGCTATCGACTACCTGGCAGATCAGCCCTATTTTAACCCTGACTTTTTAGTTAACGCTAAAGCCATGCATCAACAAGGTCATAGTGCTTATTATGGTGAACTGATTTGGTTGTTAATGACTTTAGGTAGCTGGTTAAAAACCCATATAGATTAAGCAACTGCTAAGCTGCTAGCTCTGGATGAGTCCTGCGATATTGAAACACTAGCCTCGCCATAAACTTATCAGGCTGTTTATCCCAAGGCATAAAGCGAGGTAGCTGATATATGTCACTATGAGCAGTTGCCACACCCCAGGCGGTTGTTACAGCCGCCTTAAACCCCAACCGTCGCATCATTTTCACATGCTCAATACCATAGTCTTGTTTAGGTCTGCCATTAGGGTAAGCAAATAATGTAACAGGCTCACCAATAATAGCCTCTAACTGTTGTTTACTATCAGCAATCTCTTTTTCTGCCTGCTGTTTATTCACCTTTTGAAGTATCGGGTGATTACAAGTGTGTGCTCCCACTTCCATGCCAGCTTGATGTAACTGTTTGACCTGACTTGAAGTCATCATCAAGTCTTTTGGCAACACTACACCGGACCGTTTTACAACTTCTGCCACCAATTGTTGGCGTTGTTCAAACGATCGATATTTTAGTTGTTTTAATAAATATTGCGTGGCTTGATCTCGATCAGCCATGGAGTGTAGAGAGAGATTTTGCAGCCTTAAATCAGTTAATGAGATATCCGTTTGGTCTGTGTGATAGATAGACTCTGAAACCTGATCATTCCACATACAGCCACCATTCAGAAAACCTGTAGCAATAAAGAAAGTGGCTGGTATTTGTAGCTCCTGCAAGATAGGCAGTGCTACTGTCGCATTATCTGCATAACCATCATCAAAGGTCACCGCAACAGCTCTGGGTGGTAGATTGTTATGCTGCAACAACTCTAGCGCCTCGCTAAAAGGCAGCACATTAAAGTGCTCTCTGATCAAGTCCATCTGCCATCGGAAGGTGCTCGCATCAATAATACTAGCTCCTCTTCCTGTAGGCTCAGCTAAAACCCGATGATAAATCAAGATCGCTAGCCTCTTCTGACTAGCAAATTGACTTAACCCTTGAGCTACCCACTGAAGGGAGCGACGCATGACTGGAGACGATTTCAACTTCATGTAACTACTTTTCCCAAGGCCATTTTTGCGTTGATATTGGTGGTTCCGTGGAAAACTTTGCTATTGATGCCTGGTTCACCTCAACTGGCTTAGCCAACTCTTTCTTCACCCACAGTTGCGTTACAACCAACAAACAAACCAAATGGTAGGGTAAGTCAAAATAGCCTAAACCTAAAAATGCACCACCCGTTGCATAAGCCACAAAGCTCACTTGAATCATTTTAGCCAACTGATTCGCCCATAGCATGTTGGTTTGATCATTTGTGTGACGAATGATCCAACTTCCTGTTCGCCAGGCAAGCAAATACAACAATAAGAACAAAAATAACCCTGGAAATCCTTGCTCTCCCAACACTTCAAAATAAATACTATGGGCATCAAATACCCGTGTAGGGTCTGAATAAAGTAAGAAGTTTTCTGGTGTCCAGCAATTAAACCCTCCTCCAGTCACCCTTGCTTTAGCAATATTATAGGCCATAGTCCAAGCACTGAGCCGCCCTTTGCCAGACTCATCTATCTCCGTCGTTTCTTCTGACTGGGTAATATATTGTCCTACAAAAGGAATTGAACCCATCCGCTCAACCCAGTGATCTGGAACCAGAGGCACCAATACGAATAATCCAAGCAAACCAGCCATAGCGATTGGCAACTTATATTTACTTTTTGTCCATAAGAATGCAAACATACATAGAGAGGCTAGAAAAGCACCTCTGGAGAAAGTACTGATCACTGATACGATACAAAGTAGAATAGATCCCAGCAGCAACTGTTTTACCCATTTATTACTGCTGGTCGAAAAAAGATACACAAATAATGGGATTACCATTAACAGTGCAATACCTAGTTCATTATTACCTGTAATTACAGACCCAGGGGGGCCCCACACACGATATTGCATACCCGAGAGTATTGAAAAAAGGCCACCTTTAATACCAAAAAAACCAATAGAAAACGCAATAATCCATACCAGAGTCTGAATTCTCTTTTTGCTCTGAATCAGAATCATGGAAAGACAAATCAGGAATTGAATTTTTAGTACATCAGTATAACTTTTCCATGCCAAATCAGGGTAAATAGACAGCGCCGTACTGACTCCCATCCAAAAAATGAATAGAATTAATACTACTGTCACTGAAGTTAATGGTAACTTTTTATTCTCTTTAGAAAATAAAAAGGCAAGGATGGTAACAATAGCAACAACAAATGCAAATGGAAAATTATAAGCAAACCCCCACCCTAATCGGTGTGGATTCATGTAACCAATCCACGCTGAAAAATAAATGCCCACATGTGGGTTCATGAGAATATAAGGAATGGCAGCAAATATAATAGCTGAAACCAATAAGTCACGCATAAAGCAATCGATCTTTAACCGTCATTTAAACAAGCACAATATAATGCATTAGACTTACTAACTTCTCATAGCCCTTTTAAAAGTTTACTAGTTAATAGTAGCTTATAAAGCCATTTTCAAACTCATCAATTACCAACCATTTTAGGTGTTGTAAAAACTCACACCAAACACCCCTAACTATTTATAGTCATTATTTTTCAATTAAAGGTTTCTTTCAAAAATATAGAGCTATTAAATCGCCCAGACAATGCAACCACTTACAAACCAATCTTTAGCCCTAGCTTTAAAGTTTGCAATACAAATGTAAATATTCACATTAAAGGCTTATATTTCAGTAAAACGATAATACCGCTGACCACTATGATTTTTATTTCGTCGTGCAGTATACTGTATTTATCCCTTTGAAATATTGAGTCAAGAAAATAGGATAAGACCCAACTCGTACTTAACGCCACAAAATTAATATCCTTAATAATAACAAACCAGGCAATTAATCATCATGGATACATCGCTCGTTACTGGCCTTGCTGCAGAGCAACTACTGACAAACCAACAATTTATTAACCAGTGGCAACAATTATATAATCAATCTTCTATAGCCTATTCTTTTCAGTCTCAGCCTTATGTGAACAGTTGGTGGCAAGCTTATCACCATAATTATGACTTAGCCTTTTCATTAGGGTATGATAACAATCAGCTGGTAGCTTGTTTACCACTCTGTATTAGGGGCAACCAGATTACAGCGGCAGGTAATCACCAAGCAGAATATCAAGCCTGGCTAACAACACCAGAAAAACAGTATGATTTTTTCTCTGCCCTGGTTACTGACATACAACAAGTATTCCCTGACAGCCAGTTAAGCTTAAAGCATCTCCCAAAATCAATACTTACTCATACACTAGAAAAAGATACTGGCCTTACTGAACATCTAATAATCAATAATTACCAGCGCCCTCTCATGAAGCTAAATGCCAATGATATTAAGCAAGCATTAGCAAAAGAAAGTAATAAAAATAACACCAATCATTTAAAAAACTTAGGTGAACTTAAATTTGCTCATGTAACTGAGCCTCAAGCCAAAATAAGCTTGTTTAAACAGTTGGTTCCTCTTTACGACTTTCATCAAGGAGCAATAAATAACTTTCTTCCTTTTAGCCAGGACACAGCTAAATTTCAATTTTTCACAACACTTTGCCAAACACTAACCAATCAGCTCCATTTAACCGGATTATGGCTGAATGAACAGTTAGTCTCAGCTCAGCTTGGCTTTATCAGTAAAAATACGCTTCATTTAGGCATATTATGCTTTGCTCCTCAATACACACAGTACTCACCCAGTGAACTTCACCTGTTATGGCTAGCAGAGCATTTACTAGAAGAAGGTTATGAATACCTGGATTTAACCCCCGGTAACGACCCATGGAAAAAGCAGTTTACTAATGAATACGACAACATGGTAGAGCTTGTTTATTTTAGTAACATTAAACACAAGCAAAGATATGAAAAAGTGCAACATACAGCCAATACTATTAAACGTTCAAGCACACAAATTGGATTCACTTCTAAACGTTATCACAGCATCCTATCACTACCTCATAAGCTCACCTCAACTAAAGCATTAAAGGCAATAGTCGAGCAATATTATTGCGACGTCGAACTAAGAGTTTATCAATTCAAAAATGAGTCAAATACTAACACTAAAAATCCAGATGTAAACCCTGATAACAATAATACGACAGTTACTTTTAATACATTTAGCTTACATAACTTAACCAAGTTCAGCCCGGAGTTTGACTGGCAAAGTCGACAACAGTTTTTAACTGAATGTAGCCAAAGGCTAGAGGAAGGGGAAATCCCTTATAGCTATGTCAATAGCTATAAATTAATGGCATGCGCATGGCTAACACCCAATACCAGCCAAGCTTACTTTAATGAAGTAAAACAAAAAATAACTTTCCCTGCCAATAGCGCTATAATACATAGTTTTTACACTCCCCCTACAGTTCAAGATCAAACGTTATACCACCACTGCATCCAACAGCAGATTAATGATGCTTTTTCCATATATAAAGCCAAACAGTTATTTACTGTCGTAAGAGCAGATAACCTCTCTCTTCAGCAGTTAATTGAAAAAAACAACTTTGAGTATATTGGTTCCTTGCATTACAAGCATCATTTTAATAACGAAACAAAATCTCAACAGTTACCCGATTATTTAACAGCAGCCAGCAATGAATAAGTTAGATTATTTACAAGCATTAAAGCGAATGGGGGCATTTCAGCTAACTAAACCATTTGCTAAAAATAAGCTATTAATTTTATGCTACCATGCTTTTGAATTAAAGGATGAATGCCAGTTTCGTCCATCACTCTTTCAAAAACAAGCTACTTTTCGTAAACGCTTGGAGATGCTGCTATCAACAGGTTATCGCGTATTATCACTTGATGATGCCATTAGCCAGCTAAAAGCTAATCAACTTAGAGGCTTAAATGCAGTTATTACCATTGATGATGGTTTTCAAAGCGTCTACCAGCTTGCTTATCCAGTGCTAAAATTCTTTAAATTACCTGCTACTGTTTATATCACCAGTTACTTCCAAACAAAACAAACCCCAGTATTTCAACTAGCAGTACAATATATGTTTTGGCGAAGCAAACATTCGACACTTGATTTAAGCATCATTCAAAGCCTAGTAGGTGATAACACCATTAGTTTTAGCAATAACCGTTATGAATTAATGCAACAACTCATTAAGCTAGGTAATGAAGCTGAGCATAATGAATTTAGAGAAGCATTAGCAGAAGCTATTGGTCATATGCTTGGAGAAGATTATCAACGAATTAGAGACGAAAAGTTATTTACATTAATGACAGACGATCAGCTCTCTGACCCTCTTGATGGCTTAATTGATATACAGCTGCATACCCATCGTCACCAACTCCCACTTTCAGAGGAAGGAACCATAAGAGAAATAAACGAAAACAGACAAGCATTAACTCGAATTAAGTCAGGGCATCTCAATCATTTTTGTTACCCAAGCGGTGAGTGGGATCTGCAACATTGGTCTTGGTTACAACAAGCAGGTATTACCAGTGCTACAACTTGTCAATCTGGGTTTGTGAATAGTCGCAGCCAACTATTGGCACTTGACCGAATTTTAGATGGCGAAAATTTAGCAGAAATTCAGTTTGAAGCTGAATTACATGGCGTTGGTGAACTGGCCAGAAAAATAAAAAAACTGGCTAATTATACCCAAAACATTAAATATTTAATGCATGGCCGTCGCCCAATCGGTAGTGAAGCAATCAGCAACAGATGATTAGCTAACTGAACAAGTCTGGCTATTATCAAACGCATTAACAACCTGCTCAAAAATCGCCTGTTGTGCTGCACTCACTTGTGGCCAGCTAAACTGCTCTGCATAAGCTCTCACTGACGCTCTTGGTGCTGGAGACAATTGCTGGTCGTTTACAGCTTTAACAATAGCGGTAATAGAACGCTCTGCCAATAACGTTCCGGCTACCGGACTTGTGACTAACTCACTCACCCCTCCCACATTATTGGCAATAACAGGGTTACCACAGGCCATCGATTCCAATAGTACGTTAGGACACCCTTCTCTTCGGGATATTAAGGTTAATACATCAGCTGCATTATAGTAATCTACCAGCTGCTTTTGCTGTATATTCCCCAAAAACGTTATCCGTTCAGAGACTCCTAGTGTATCAGCAAGCTTCTGGTATTTTGCTTTTTCAGGCCCTTCGCCAATCAACACTAGTTCCACGTCAGGCAGCTTTGTTAGTGCTTCTATTACTAAATGATGCCCCTTTAACTCAATCATATTCCCCACAGATAGCAACGTAAATCGATTTAGCCCTAACTGTTGGCGAAGTTGCTGACGGTTTTCAAGTTGCTGAAACAACTGCAAATCAACCCCATTCAACAACACATCAATTGGGGTATCAATAGCCAGTGATAACATTTGTTGTTTTAATGCATCACATACAGCAATTAAATGGCTCGCTTGTTTCGCTGCCTGCTGTATTAACTTCCGTGGCTTTTCATATTGAGGTATAAAACTAATATCTTGGCCTCGAGCTGAAATAACAACTGGTTTATTAAAATATTGTCCTAACCAAGCAGCCACCACACCATCAGGATAAAAGTAATGGCCATCAATGACATCAAACTCCAAACCATGGTTTATTAACTGTTTTATAAATCGCTTAGCAGCTTCAAACATCAGTTTAGGCTGAATATTCATGCCTATTTTCGGAATATTGACATACCGAGGATGATAAACCTGAATTCCATGGCGGTTTTCTTCAGTAGGTATCTTATTGTAGACAGCGTATTGGCCAAAACACGAATGGGAAAGAGGAAACCAAGGCACAGGAGCCACTACAGTTGCTTGATTACCTGTGTTAGCGACATATTGTCGAGTACGGTTTTCAATAAAAACCCCATGGCGATGCTGCAAAGCATTAGGATACAGGGCAGTAAACACTAGTACTCTCATATAAGCAGATGTGAAAACTTATGGGTCTTGTAAATGTTGAATTAACAGCTGATTGACTGTTTTCATTTATAATGTTAACTGGCCATTTGGGCTAATGCTTGCTGATAAACATTCTGATAATGACTGACACTACGTTCCCAGGTACGCTCCGTTTCTACATAGTGACGCCCATTTTGTAATATTTGTTGCCATTGTTCACGATTAGTTTGAATCGCTTTAATTTTCGCAACCAGGTCACTTGTATCATCTTTTTTAAACAACAGTCCATTATGACCATGTTGAATCAGTTCACGATGCCCACCCACATCAGATGCAACAACTAACTTATGCTGCGCCATTGCTTCAAGTGGCTTCAAAGGCGTAACCAACTCCGTTAACCGCATTGACTTACGAGGGTAAACAAACAAATCTACTACACTGTAATAATCTTGCACCTGGTTATGGGGCACCCGATCAACCATAATTATTTTATCTTCGACGGGGCTATTGGCAGCCATTTCCTTTAATTTTGCTTCTTCAGGGCCACCTCCCACCAATAGCAAACAACTGTTGGGTATTGCAGCAACCAGTTCAGGCATGGCTTTAATGAGGGTGTCCAAGCCTTCATAGGCATAAAAAGAGCCAATAAAGCCCAATACCAACTTATCCTGCAACTGGTGTTTAGTTAAAATAGCGTGCTGTTTTTCGAGTAATGGTTGAAACCGTTCAGTATCCACTGCATTGGGGATGACTGTAACAGGCACTAGGTCTTGGCTTCGTCCAGTCATTTCCAACTTCAGTCCTTCACAAATGGTAGTTAATCCTTGTACTCGCTTTAACACAAATGTCTCTAGTGCCCGGGTCAATTTATATCGTATTCCCCCTTCTACAGAGGTGCCATGATCAACCGCCGCATCTTCCCAAAAAGCTCTCACTTCATACACAACAGGAATATTTAACTTTTTACCCGCCAGCCAGGCTGCCGCACCATTTAACGCTGGCGAGTGGGCATGGATTAAGTCTGGCTTTATTTCCTGTGCTACTTGCTGAATTCGTTTAGCTAATATTGGAATAATTGCTAGTTGACTAACCACAGGGATTTTACTTAGCCAATGAGATAATGGTGGGGTACGGTAAAAGTCTAATCCGTCAACTGTCTCCTGCAATAATGACACTGTCCCTTGCTTAGGACTAGTTAAATGAAAGGTTTCCCAACCCAACTGTCGCTGATGTAATAAAATAGAACGTGTACGAAAAGTATAACCACTATGCAATGGTATTGAATGATCAAGAATATGTAATACACGCATTGTTATGCCACCTGAGCCACAGCCTTAGACTCATCAACTACTTGCCTTAAAAAGGCTTCAAACATGAGTAGCGCCCATAATGATGCACTGTGATCACGTAATCCACTTTGGTGCTGGCTGACTAAGCGAGTTAAATAATCTGGATCGAAATAACCACTATCCAACATGCGTTCACCCAGCAAGGCATGTTTAAGCTTATCTTTTAGAGGCCCTCTAAACCACTTAGCTAATGGCACAGCAAACCCCTTTTTATCCCGGTATAAAATATTATCCGACAAGTAAGGCTCTAACGCTTTTTTCAGAATATATTTTCCTTCCTGCCCTTTTAATTTAATAGAAGATGGAAGATGGCTAGACCACTCAATTAATTTATGATCGAGCAGAGGCACTCTCACCTCTAAAGAGTGCGCCATACTAGCCCGATCAACTTTGGTTAAAATATCCCCAACCAAATAGGTTTTCATATCTAGGTACTGGATTAACGACAGCATATCCTCAGTTTGGCAATTGGCTGCATGTCGTTTAAATACTTCAAGTGAGTGATATCCTTGTAGCTCCCGCTTCAGATTACTACTAAATAATTCTCTACGCTGCTGGTGATTGAGCAAGGAAACTGAATGCAAATACGCCTCTAGTGGTGTTCGCGCTAACGATTGAAAAGTGGTTTTTGCTCTTAAGACCCTTGGTGCCCAATCAGCCTTAGGATAAAGTTCACCTAACAAGCCAAAAACATGTTTGCGAAAGCCTAAAGGAAAGCGGCTTCTGACCTTTTCTTCATTCATGTGCCAGCGATAACGTCGGTAACCAGCAAATACTTCATCACCGCCATCGCCAGAGAGAACTACTGTCACTTTTTCTTTGGCTAATTGACAAACCCGATATGTCGGCATAGCAGAACTGTCAGCATAGGGCTCATCGTATAAAGTAGCCAGCACATCCAGCAGCTCAAAGTCGTCGACTGCTACAGTTTTTTCAAAATGATCAGTGTTGTAACGCTTGGCAACTTCCTTTGCAAACGTTGACTCATCATAACTTGCCTCATTAAAAGCTATGGAACAGGTATGGACAGGATCATTCTGCAGTCCAGCCATCATTGCGACTATTGCACTAGAGTCAACACCACCTGATAAAAAAGCCCCTAATGGCACTTCTGCCACCATGCGAATATCAACAGCTTCTTTCAATGTTGCAATCAGTTGTTCATTAACATCTTCTGGCAACATAATTGCTGAAGGGTCAAAGGTTACATCCCAATACTGGACAGGTGTTGCATTTGGCTTATTACGACTAATTAACAAAGTATGCCCTGGGGGTAACTTATAAACACCGTCAAAAATAGTGGCTGGCTCTGGGACATAACCAAATGTAAAGTAATCTTCAAGGGAAGGCGTATAAATTGTGCGAGCTAACTGTGGATGGGCAAGTAGTACTTTTAGCTCAGAGCCAAAAATCAACTCACCATTAGCTAAAGTACTATAAAATAAGGGCTTAATACCTAGCCGGTCACGCGCCAAAAACAGGCTTTGCTGACGCCGGTCCCAAATCGCGAATGCAAACATACCCCGTAGGTGCTTTACACAATCAGGCCCCCATTCCATCCAGGCATAGACAATCGTCTCTGTATCTGAGTGGGTTTTAAAATGATAGCCTTTAGCAATTAGTTCTGTTCTGAGTGACTGAAAGTTATAAATTTCACCATTAAATACAATGGCTACATTACCATCTTCACTGAATAATGGCTGCTGCCCAGTGGAAATATCAATAATTGATAACCGCCGATGAGCAAGCCCAATACCAGGCTCAATATGCAAGCCTCCTTCATCAGGGCCACGATGAAACTGGCTTTCATTCATCTGATGAAGCAATGCTTCACTGATAACAGCCTCTGGCTCTCTAACATTAAATATTCCTGCAATCCCACACATAGTTACATCACCTGTTACTAAGCAGTTAACCGCTGGTATATTTCCAAATACCGCTGCACCATAACTGCCAAGCTAAATTTATCCATTACTCGCTGCCTGGCTGCCTCCCCATGACGATGACATAGTGTTGGATCATCGAGGTAACTCTGCAGTGCAACCTGTAATTGTTGCTGATTTTTGGGGTGAACTAAGACACCTGTTTGCTGATCAACAACCAATTCAACATTACCGCCAACATTTGTTGCTATCACCGGTTTGCCAGCTGCCATTGCTTCTAAAACCGTGTTGGAAATACCTTCAGCTAATGAAGGCAATACAAAGACATCAAAGCCGCTCAACAACTGTGGTACATCCTGTCTTGCCCCAGTAATCCATAGCTGCTCAGTTACACCTAACAACGCTGCTTGCTGCTCAAGAGCCGCACGTTCTGGACCATCACCAACAATAACTAGTTTTATTTTATGATGGTTATTCTTTTTCATTAGTTCAGCTAACACAGGTAATAGACATAGCTGACTTTTTACTGGAGTTAAACGCCCCACTGTACCAATAATAAATGCATCATCACCTTGAAATGCTTTCGGATAGGCAGATCGCTGACAACCCGGTGTAAATCGGTTTGTATCAACACCATTACATAATAATGCGATATTTGCTGGTTTAACGTTAATTTTATTAATTAAGTAGTTTTTACTTTCTTCAGATAAAGCAATAAAAAACTTCACAAATGGTCGGATTAGTCTTCTTAACCACTGGTATTTTTTATTAACACCCCCCAGGTCACTCATATCCCATCCATGTTCACCATGAATTCTGACCGGCACCCCAGCCAACCAGGCAACCCAGTGACCTTCAATTGTAGCCAAATTACGTGTATGAAATATGCAGGGACGTAACTGCCGTAATATTTCATATAAACGAATAAACCATCGCCAGTCCTGCCCTGGCTGCTTATTTAAAGAAACAATTTCAACATCAGACCTGGAAATCCGCTTAGCAAAGTCTGTAAAATCAGTTAAACAAATAATAACATGGCGAAAACCATTGACTGGCATATGATTTATAAGGTTTACCAGGCCATTTTCCAATCCACCTACATCTAACTTATAGATTAAGTGAGCAATTAATGGAGGTTGCTGATACGACGATTTGGTCATACTGATTTAAACCACATATAAAATCACTGATTTGGCGTAACAGCTGCAACAATTGATGGATACGTTGCCTGTAAAAATTTTGTTAAAACAGCTCTTGCTTCATCTGGTTTAAACTCATATTCAGTAGACAATGCAACAAAACTTCCCCCAGCAGGACGATTTAGTATTTTTGCTAACGTTTGTTGAAATTTAGCTCGATACTGGTCACTTTGAGTGGTGTTATTAACAAAGTACCAACTCCAAATAAGGCGTTGTTGCAGGAAAGATTCCATCCGGTATTCTTTTACATAAATTGTTATATCGCCCAGCTGAAGCTGAGTTGAATGAGTGCCCAACAGTTTCCATGCGTCCTCGTTATACACTTTATTAGCAAAGCTCACTAACTCACTACCAGCTTGCTCTTTTGGGTAGTGAGCAATAAATAGCTCTACCTCTTGATTACCTTCCTGCCAGGCTTGTCTTAACTGCTGCGAAGTACTAAAAGTAGGTGCCCATGTTGAGCTAGGCTTAGCTGATTGCCAGTTAACAGGGGTATCCACTTTTAATGATACTTGCTGCGCTGTGGGTGTTGGCTTGATCGCAGCCCAAAGTGGGAGCACTGCCACCACAGCCAATACTGCCAAAATAGTTAGGGGATTGGTGGTAGCTTCATTATCATGTTTTACTGTTTGCTGATCAGCTGTATTAGCACTACTCATGTCATCAGCAAATTTAGAGCCTAACCAAAATAACAGCATCATCACAATGCCAAAGAAAATCCAGCCATATAATAAATGGTCTGCTCCTGTGGCGTACTCCATATTGGAGTAATAGGCAATTAAAATTATGCCAAATGCACGGATACCGTTAGCCACTATTGGAATAATGATACTGAGTCCAAATACAGCAAGTCGCTTACTTAAACTGGTGTAGCTGATGTAAGCATAAAAAGTACCGAGTGCCATAGATGCAATTAAATACCGAATACCACTACAAGCTTCCGCAACCAAAAAGTCGCCTGAAGGAATAGAAATATATAAGCCTTCCCAAAACACTGGAATACCAATTAGCTTTAGTCCCCATACACAAAACCAGGCAGTTATTTCCTGTAGGTAAGGCACTATTCCTGATCCCATAGGTACTGCAAATAATAAATAGCCTAAGGGAAATACTATTTGACGAGTAATTGCCGTACCCAAGCAGCTCCAAACCAATAAGGGAATCATTAATACAACAGCAAATTGCTGAATAACATTAATACCTGAAACATTGGCAATAAACCAAATAGCCGAGAGAAATAATAAAGGTAATAGCGGCAGCCAGCTGGGACGTATCAATTGCCAGTTCAACTGCTTTCTTTTTTGCCACAACAGAAACAGTGACATAGGCACGATTAACAAGCCGTGAGCGTAAGTTTCTGAATTCAGCCAAACGGTCACCATCGCATGAAGGGTAGGAAAATAAGCAGCTAACCAAACTAACAAAGCCACCACTAGCCAATATAATGGACGTTTACTATCTGTTGATGTTGTCATAACAGAGACTTGCATGATCTTTCCCTAGGATTAGCCAAACCATTGATTTAGCTGTTGTAGACTAGACTCCCAGCTAAAATGCTGAGCAACCCATTGACGAGCTGCTTGGTGGCTGGTTTGCCTATCTGTTACATTAAGTCTGGCCAGGATGGTGTCAGCCATTGGCTGTGCCATTGCAGGCAAAGTGTCAGCAATTTCTTTGGGTGGATTAATCCCCTCCATTGCTTGCTCAGTAGCAACTACCCATTTCGCCATGGCCATTGCTTCAAGCACTTTATTTTGAATCCCTCTGGCAATTCGTAGTGGAGCTACTACCAAATCGGCTGCATCAATATAAGGGCGAACATCATCCACTCGGCCAGTGACAGTCACATGTGGTGAAGCTAACTGTTGTACTTCACTGGTTGGGTTACCCCCTACGATATAAAAATGAAGGTCAGGCTGTACTTGAGTTAACAACGGCAAAACTTCTTTGGCAAACCAGGTAACTGCTTCAACATTTGCCCAATAATCCATCGCTCCAGTAAATACAATCCGTGCAGAACCAGATAAAGGGGGAATTGGATTAAAAGCTACTTGGGGATTAAAATAATTCAGATCTACTCCATTACGCATAGCATAGATCTGATCAGCTTGATCCTTCGCCAATTGTTTAAATAACTTAGCTTCCTGTTCAGATACAAAGAGCGACGCTGCCGCTGAACGAGCGAGCTGTTTTTCATAGATTTGTAACTGTCGTGCTTCACGACGATAAACCCAAGCGGCTAACCCAGATTTTTTTTCACTATACTGGCGCCATTTATCAGAGTCCACATCAACAAAGTCAATAATTTTTCGAAAGGCTGCTTGGCCATTACCATCTACAAACTGCCCCATTGCTGATGAAAAAACTAATACGTTATTAATCCCTTGGTTTGCCAATACTGTTTTAACCCAGTGCTTCATTTTACTATCAGTGTAGTAAGGTAAAGTTAACGGCTGACCAGTAACAAACCCAGACAATGCCTTACATTTGGCCCAAAGAGGATTGATTGGCCTAATAAACACTTCTGTACACAAAGGTTTAATCTGCTCTACATACTGCCAATCATGAGGATCATCAATAAACGTGCCGAGAAAAACCTGATAGTGAGAAGCTAAATGTTTCAATAAATGATATGAGCGGATCTTATCTCCCTTATTAGGGGGATAGGGAAGTCGATGGGCTAAATATAAAACTGCTGTCATCATTTACCCCAAATTCTTGGCAATTATTGGCCCTAGCAGTTGACTTATAGCAAGTGGCAGTTTCTGCCATAACTTGATAAATAGCTGATATTTAGGGTTGGTTGGGCTGACATTTGGTAATGATTTGGCTTTTACTAAGTAATACTGATAACTCAACGGTTCAGCAGTGAACCCCCAGTTTTTCTTAAAGCTATAAGCACCCGTATTCTGCTTACTACGGCCAAAATCAAAAACGCGCTTGCCTTTTTTAACTGCATGGCACATTAGCTGCCAGTACATAAAGTCATTTCCTGCCGCTTGCCTGGCTAGCTCTGTTCCCCCACCATAATAGGGTAATACTTGATCTTTAAAGTAAAAACTCAATACACTTGCCACTAAGTTACCAGCTTTATCATTAATAGTGATAATGTCAGCATCCTCAGCAAAAGTTTCCATCAATACTTTAAAGTATTTTTTAGGAAATACTGGTGTTCCTAAATTACGGACACTGGTTGAATAAGCCGTAAAAAAATCCTCAACAGAATGCTCAACTATTGTTGTTAGTTCTGACTTAATACCTTTTCTTACCATCGCCCGCTGCTTTCGCGGAATCGCCTTTAAATTTTCGTCATCATTATCACTAATTTTTTTGCAAAAAGTGACATAAAGTGACTTTTCTTGCCAACCATCTAGCTCAATTTCCTGCTGGTTTCTTAACTCTAGATAATCTACCTGTAGCTGTTTAGCAAGCTCAACTGCTTTATTAATCAATGCCTGTTGAATAATGTCATTATCCGCAACTACACCACCATAAACACAAAAAGGCACCGAAATTAAAGCATGGCCAAATAACCAGCTAGACACATGCCCTAGAGGTAAGACTCCTACAATTTGATTATTTTGTTTGGCAAATAAATAATAACTGCTATGTCCAAATGACTTCTTGATAACATCTCGCCACTCTGCACGATGAAAAAAAGTGGCTTGTGCTGATTGCTCAACATAAGCATTCCATGCTGTTATATCACTTTCATTTGAAAGTGTTTCAATCACCAAGTCATTCACGATGATTACCTGTAGCCGCCTGAGGTAAAAATACGTTTTGTACTGTATCCCATTTAAAATCTTTTAATAAACTGGTTAGCCTCGTTTCCATCCGATTTAAACAAAGATAGTGGCGAAATTTAGATTTAAAACTAATATTACTTTGTTTTGGTTGGTTAACATCAATTTCCCAAGGATGAAAATAAAAAACTGCTGATTCACCTTCTTTTTTATTCAACTGTTTTATACCCCACCTTGATAGCCAATAAGGATATAAACGAAAATACCCACCACCACCGAATGGTAAATTTTTTCGATTCACTTTCACCGTTGTAATAGGAATTTCCCATAACCCATTATCACACTGGTATTTAAAGCGAGGGGCATCAGGTATACCGTAAAGATCATGGTTAATTGGATAAATACTGGAGCTATATTGATGACCTGACTCTAATAGCTCATCATGCACCCATAAGTTATCTTTACTAATGGAATAACTTGGCGCCCGATAACCCACAATTGCCTTACCACCAATATCTTCCAATAGCTGCTTAGCTTTGCGAATATCCTCTCGAAACTCCTCAGGTGTTTGGCTGGTTGCACGTAAATGCCCATAACCATGGCTTGCTAACTCATGGCCTTCAGCAACAATAGTGCGAACAAGTTGTGGAAAGCGCTCAGCAACCCACCCTAAGGTAAAAAAAGTGGCTTTTACTTGGTGTTGTGCAAATAGTTCCAGAATACGCTGGGTATTTAACTCGACTCGTTTAGGCAGACTATCCCAGTCAGCTCGTTGAATAGTCTTTTCAAAAGCTGAAACCTGAAAGTAATCTTCTACATCAACACTCATAGCATTGACAATCGACTGCATAACGATCACCTAATTCCAAATTAAAGCCAAGCTAACAGGTCATCAGCAATACGTTCTGCAGCATGTCCATCCCATAACGCTGGAGTTCTGCCTGCCTTGCCACCGGTTTGTAAAATCTGATCCAGCTCTTTACTTATTAATGTAATATCAGAGCCTACTATTGTATTAGTCCCTTCCGATACAGTAATAGGTCGCTCAGTATTTTCTCGTAATGTCAAACAAGGAATACCCAAAGCCGTTGTTTCTTCTTGGATACCACCAGAGTCAGTTAGCACCAGCTTTGCATTATTCATTAAACCTAACATCTCAAGGTAGCCAACAGGAGACAACCTGATAATTTGTGGATGCTCAAGAAAAGACGACAGTTTAAACTTTTGAATATTTTTTTGCGTACGAGGATGAATAGGAAAAACAACAGGTATTTTATCTGCAGCCTCTTTAATAAAAGCTAACAGTTTTTGTAATATTTCAGGATTATCTACATTTGAAGGACGATGTAATGTCAGTAGTGAATAGTGTCCCGCCTTTTCAATAATTGAGTAATTATCTGTCAATAACTCAGAAGGATGTTTTGCTTGAGCAAGATTGTATTTTAATGTATCAATCATCACATTGCCTGCAAAAACAACTTTATCTCGGTAAAGACCTTCAGCAGCCAAATTATCTTCGGCCAGTTTTTCTGTAGTATAAAGCCTATCAGAAAGCTGGTCCGTTAAAACTCGGTTAATTTCTTCTGGCATTGTTCGGTCTCGGCTTCTTAACCCAGCCTCAACATGAACGACACGTATTTTTTTCTGAGCAGACACTAAAGCACAAGCAATTGTTGAATTCACATCTCCAACTACTAGTACAGCATCTGGTTTATAATAATCGACTTCAGGCTCAAACCGCTTCATAATTTCTGCTGTTTGTACAGATAAGGAGCCAGCACCTACCTCTAAATCTTTATCAGGCTCTGGAATACCGAGCTGATCGAAAAATTGAGCCTTCATCGTTTGGTCATAATGTTGACCAGTATGAATAAGTACCAAATTCAACTTTGTTGCTTTTGCTTTCAACGCCCTAACAATTGGAGCAATTTTCATAAAATTTGGTCTTGCTCCAACCACACAGATTAAAGTTTTTGTTACCGTCATTGGATCTCTATTTTTCTATACTATCAACTAACTGTTTAAGGGTATTAAGGCGACTGGCAATAGCTATTTCTAAAGACTCGATAGTGTAGCGAATATTTTGAATTTTATTTGGATCCGCGACTTCCAAACCTTCTGAATACACGTCAGCAGGTTTTTGTTCCGAATTTTCAGAAGCACTTGTCACCTGTTGAGCAATTTGCTGTAACTTTTGAACTTCTTGAGCAATATCATGCTCCATTGAAGCACGCACTTCTTTCACCGAGTTAAAAGGCGAAGAAACCTCTTCTTTCATTTCTTCTGCCACTAACTTAACTACTTCAGGCGTTAATTCGTGAGTTTCTTCTAAGTAGCCGAATAATAACAAACGGTCACAAAAGACATTAATTCGACGGGGCACACCATCAGTTAACTGATGAATATCAATAAAACTTTGTTCAGGTATAATTGGATCGTTATCCCATCCCACATGCTTCATTCGGTGAATAATATATTCCCGAGTCTCACTTTCATCGAGCCCACTTAAATGACAGGAAGCAATCACCCGCTGCCTTAGTTGCTCCATTCCTTGCGACTGGATGGTTTGTCTAAATTCCTGTTGTCCTAATAAGAAGCTTTGTAGTAATGGCTGGTTGTTGATTTGAAAGTTTGAGAGCATCCGCAGTTCTTCAACAGAAGCAGCCGGTAAGTTCTGCACTTCATCCACTACCAGTAATACTCGCTTACCTCGCCGGTCACATTCCCTTAGGAACTCTTCAAACTGTCGTAATAAAGCCGTTTTACTCATGCCTTCATAGGGTAGATTAAAGGCAGAAGTGATCATCTTAATTAAGTCATCAGCCCCCAGCCGGGTCGTAACAATATTAGCTGCGATGATACGAGTTTGATCTAGCTCTGCAAATAAATTGCGAATTAGTGTGGTTTTACCTGTACCAATATCACCGGTAATAATAATAAAACCTTCACACTGGCCAAGACCATAACGTAAATAGGACATCGCCCGACTATGGCCACGACTATTAAAAAAGAAACGTGGATCAGGGCTGAGCTGAAAAGGCTTACCGGTTAGGTTATAGAAAGTCTCGTACATCGTTGTACCAATTTACTAAAAAGTTTTCCTTATACTGACACTAATGCGATTTTCTGTATATTCATTAGTTTCTATATCACTTGTGCGCTTTTGGGTCGCAAATTCCAAAGCACCACTCATATCTCGACTGAGCTGTCGTTGCAGCTGAAATGTTGCCGTCCAGGTTTTGCTGTCAGAATTATCCTCAAAATCATTGGTCGCCCAACCCAAATTAACATTTGAAGTCACTTTACGACTTAAGCGGCGGTTCCAGCCAACATTTATACCATGAACCAGCTCATTATTGTTACGGGTTTGGAATTCTCTTTCCTGCCGGTAAGCATTTACATTAAATGAATCACGTTTTCTTACATGATACCAGCCTAGGTTTGTATTTTTACTAATAAAATAGTCATCAACTTGGCTAGCAGTAACATCAAGCGGCGGCCCTATAACCTCTTTGCCAGACTCAGGATTTTCACCAACCCGTAAATCCTCTATATTACATTCTACAGGGTTAACTACTCCTTCAGGGCAAACAAGAAATTTACCTGATAATATCTGATCCCTAATAGTTTGCTGCTGCTCACTATAACTTAAAGTAAAAACAGATCGTTTACGCTGATGGCTTAGATTAAAGCCATAAGTATCCCCATAGTAACGCTTACCATATTGAGCAGATAAGGAGGTTTTCCGACTTAATGCCCATTCCACTCCTGCCAACCAAAAGGCGCCATCCGTGTCATTACGAATATTATCAGCATCATTATCCTGACTTTCATAACCGACTGTTAACGAGGTATTAAACTTTGGGGTCCATTGATAACCTACTAAGATAGACTCTGATTGACGCTCTGTATCGTTTTGTGATTCATAGTCTACTTCATCATAATTATAATCAAAGCGCCAAAAGACTGGCCCAACCCCTGGAGCACTATTTACTGACCAATACAGGGACTGACCACTGCTATCAGTACCACTACCATTATTGCCGCTATAATTCACTTCATTATAGCGAATCCCTAACAAGGTTTCGGCTTCCGAACCTAGCTTTTGTTGCCAATAGGGGTTTATTTCATAGGTAAAAACATCTGAGAGGTTATCTGAGCCACTAATATTATCATCTGAGCCACCTCTGCGTTCATCAATTAACTGTTGTGTAATATTTGCGGTAGCGTTTAAAAATAAGTGACCTTCAACAAGTTCACTATTTAATCCTGATCGTAAGCGATGATTTACTTCATCATCATTTGTATTTTCAAAATAATGTAAACCCTGTGCATTATAATCAAAATTTAATCGTAAGCGCCGCCCTTCCCCTTGAATTCTTATTGCAGGTACTATTTCTAGTACTTGATCACTTTGCTTATCATTATTTGATAAATTAATATTATCTGAGTAGGTATCTTTGGCAGTAACTGATGGAGTAATTGTCCACTGTGCTCCATAGGCAGTTACTGAACTAATAAGAAAAAGTGAAAGTGTAAGAACACATCTGCTTTGCAAGAGGTTACGGGGGCCATTATCCGTAATACCCATAATAGTTGCCATCTTGATTATACTTACTCTTATTTAAAACCAGGCCAATATGCATTGAAGGATCCAGTAACGACAGAGCATCTTTAACCGTTTGTTGACGCGTTTTACCCTCTTCTACAATCAACACGATTTGCCCTGCCAGCCTGGCTAGAATAGAAGCTTCTGTCGTATGAAGTAAAGGTGGTGTGTCAACTATAATGATTCTATCCTGATATCTGTTAGCCATTTCATGCATCAAATTAGACATATTATCACTGGCTAACAATTCATTGGTTAAATGGTGTCGTTTACCGGTAGGGATAATACTTAGATTTTCTATGTTGGACTTATAAAGAATATCAGCGACATCATTAATATCGTCTGATAAATAATCAATTAGGCCCTCTTCCGTTTTAATGCCTAATAAATTATTGACCGAAGGATTGAGCACATCTGCATCAACCAATAACACATTCCGCTCTTTTTCCAGCGCAATACTCATTGCCAAATTTACAGCATTATATGTTTTGCCTTCACCAGGAGAGCTACTGGTTACCATGATCAGGTTGCCATTAGGCACTTTTTCAGCATGCTTACCAAACGCTTTATTCAGTAATGGGCGTTTAATTTGGCGAAACTGCTCTTTTGTTAAAGAACGGTCTTCACTGGGAACAATGACTCCTAGCTTTGCTAGTCGATCAAACTGAATTTCAACTCGCCGTCCTTCCCTGTCCTCCTCAGAGGAAGTAGGACCTGACTCTTTTGTCTGCCCCGGAGAGGCATCACCAGCAAGTGCCTGTTCAATATCAGAGAGATCAGGTGCCGGTAATTCATCATTTAGCTGTTTATCATGAGCAATAAATTCTTCATTAAATTTCTGCTGATGTTTTTGCAGAGCTTTTTCTATGGTGTCCATACCAGCCACCTTAATAGAATAGAACCATAACTGATGCATAACTTGCAGTAAAAGCAATACAAGTTAATGTAAAAGTTAGATTAAACAACCGTTGCCGATGCCGGTAATGATCATTCACTACCGCATTAACAGCCCCTAGCACTGGTAAACCAGTGACGTCAGAAAGAATCTTTTTACTGGTGAAACTTGGCTTCAATAGTGCAATTAGCAAAGCAACTCCTAACCCCAAAATAATTGAGAAAATAAATACCACAGACATTAACAATGGCCGATGAGGGCCAACAGGTTCATTTGGCACGTGGGGAGGGTCTATCACTTTAAATTGAATATCATCAGTCGCTTGTGAGGCTTTTCTAGAAATTTGAGCAGATTCACGTCTTGATAGTAAATCTTCATATTTTCGCTTTGTCACCTGATAACCACGATTCAATGCAATTAGCTGAGCTTCAATTTCTGGAATGGTATTAACCATTTTTTCAAGTTCATCAACTTTCTCTTTAAAAGATTGTACGCGAACCTGCATTGAAGACTTCTCAGCTTCAACCTCACTGAGGTTGACTTTCAGCTGTTGATAGACAGGGTTTTGATCCAAGCTACTCGAGTTTGATGGACTTTTTTGTTTAAGCTCAGCTAACTCTTTATTCCGTGCACGCTTTAGTAATCCTAACTGTTCACGAGAGGCTTTTACATCTGGATGTTGAGCTGTATATTTTAATAATAAACTATCCAGCTGCTCTTCCAGGCTCGCAATTCGAGTATCGTAGCTGGTTGATATTGACGACACAGCAGGTTTTTCTGTAAAGCCAAAGCTGGGCTCTTCTCCTTTAAGCTGCCTTTGTAGTGCTTGGTGTTTTCTATCAAGCTCCATCAACTCTAGTTTAGCTGAGTCATACTTAGCTCTTGCAGCTTCTAGCCTCTGGTAGTAATCCCCCTCAGAAGAAGGCATGATGCCTGCGTGCTTACGCTTAAATTCCTTGAGTTTATTTTCATCTTCTTCTAGACGTTTTTCATACTCTCGAAGTTGCTGGTCTATAAAGCGCTGTGCACTGACAGTCTCTTCACGACTTTCCCCTAAAGAGCTTTCAACCAGTACTGTTAACACTGACTGCACTACATTTTTTGCAGTCGCGGAATTTGCACTGGTATATTCTACTGTATAAACATTTTCCCGCTTAGAGCCTTTCAATTTGATGTCCTTGCGCAGCTTGGTCATCAACTCTTCAAACTCTTCAGGATTACTTTCATCAACCCCATAATCCAAGTCAGCCATTAAGGCAATCTTTTTGGTATTAGGTCGACTTAGCAAGGTTTTGACAATCAAGTTAACTTGATTGTCAATGTTAGTTTGCACTGTTAAACCACGCAGCAGTGGCCTTAACAGGGTTTGAGTGTCAACATAAAAGCGAGCCGAGGCCTGGTACTGATCTGGCAATTTGATAACAACAAACCAGCCCATCAGTGAAACAGCTACTGCAACCAGTACTACTAGCCAGCGTCTTAACCATACTTCGCGTAGGTAGCCTACAACCAACCCGATAATATCTTGCATGGATGACTTCCTGTCCTATCGTAATTAAAAGATAGCTTCTGGAACGATGATAACATCACCTGGCAAGACATCACCATTAGCAGAGATATCCCCTTCGATTAAATCTTCCAGCCTAATGGAGTATTGCTTCTGTCCCCCATCTTCAACTCGAACCAAGGTTGCTTTATTACCTGCAGCAAACTCAGTTAAGCCTCCCACTGCAATCATTACATCCAATAAAGTCATATCTTCACGATAAGCAATAGCTTGAGGCTGACTGGCTTCACCCACAATTCGTACTTGTTCACTATAAGGGCCTGTAAATCCTTCAACTAAAACGGTGACAATAGGATCTCGAATATATTTAGCCAGTTCTTTTTCGAAGGCTCGTGCTACCTCAGTCGCTGTCTTGCCACTAACACTGATATCTTCGATTAAAGGTGAAGTGACTTTACCATCAGGTCGCACTGACACATTGGTAGATAACTCTGGGTTTCGCCAAACAAATACTTGTAGCTGATCACCAGGACCTATTCGGTAATTGTAATTACTGGGATTTGTTGTTAAAGGCTGTTTGGTTGTCGTTGCCCCTAAAGGTGGGTATTCATTATTTGCACAACCAGCCGCCAACGTTAAGATAGAGAGAAAGAATGCTGCTTTCTTCACATCCTTGATCATCAGTTTCGCTCCAAACCTAAGTGATGGGATGCAATCATTATAAACCTTGCAACCTGTAACGCATGAATTTTTATTAAGTTAACAAATACTTACATTTAAGTATCTATTCTAAAAGCGAGTAAACATTAGCATTGATAACTACTTTGATAAATATAGTAGTTCACAACTTCGGCGTCACTTGTTAAAAGAAAACGTCATGACAATTAAAGCAGGCATTAGAATCAGATCAAATATAAGCGCTGTGATTAAACCAGCTGCCGTAAGAAAACCAAAGTGAACAGTCGGCTGAAATAATGAGAAGCATAACACAGAAAATTGAAAACCTAAGATAATCGTTGTTACAGTTACTGCACTACCTGATTGATAATAACTTTTTAATAATGCTCGAAGTGGGTTTGCACCATGTTTAACACTATGTTGAAAACCATGAAATAGGTGTATTGTGTCGTCCACTGCAATTCCCACTATAACACCTGCAATCATTGCCGTTGCCATATCAAGCCAGATTGAAAACAACCCCATCAAAATAAACATCACTACAACTGGCGCCAAATTAAGAAACAAAGTAAGTAAAGCTGTACTTAGTTTACGCCATAGCAAGAACATCATGACAAATATCAATATAACAGCGCCAATTAAGCTGTTAACCTGCCCTTGCACTAACAATATTTCTTGATCTTCAAACAGTTTACCATAACCTGAAATAGTCCACTTCAAGTCAGGTGTAATATTAGCATTTAAATATTCTGTCAGTTTTTTTACCACTTTCCTAATATCACGAGAACTATGAACATTTAAGTTCAATAAAATGCGGGTTCGCTTAAACTCTTTGTTTACAATTTCATATAGGTCATTACCATCGTATAGCAGTAAATACTGGTTAACTAAGTTTTGTTTATCAGGAATTACACGATAACTAGGGTCTTCCTCATGAAATCCCCAGTGCATATCTTCAATAAAGTCAACAACTGACTGAGCCTTTTCAACTTCAGGCATTTCAGTTGCGTGTGTTTGTATTTTTTTAATCAACTGTAAGTTTTCAAGCTGCTTAATTGCATCACGCTTATCTCCATCAATGACAATTTCTAATGGCGTTACACCTGTCAATTTTTCTTCCACTTTTTTAGTTGCGATAGTTATTGGATGATCATCAGCAAAAAAAGCCAGTAAGTTGGTTTCTGCTTTGACATTAAAGATTTGTGGGATACCTATAACTAGCCCAATCACAAAGATAACCAATACATGGACAGGATAACGAATGGCAATAATGGTGAGTTTTTTTACAGTTCGGGTGAGCCCCTTCATTAGCGGATTATCAGATGGCCAACTCGCTTTATCCCAATAAGTGAAAATGGGTGGCAATAGTAAGATAACAATAGCAAAACCAAGTAGGATACCTAGTGCTGAAATAATGCCAAAGTAACGGATAGGCGGAATTTCACTCGCTGCTAAAGATAACAAACCTGCAGCTGTTGTTGCTACGGTATAAGTGGCTGGCTTTTTAATTTCTGCCAATGCCCAGTCAACACGTTTCTTTCCTTCAAGCTTAAAACCTGACGCAAGTCGTAGTCCATTATAAAAGTGAATCAACACAGCCATTGTCAATGCCGCAAGCAATGACGGAATCATGCTTGAAATAAGAGTGTAAGGCTGTCCAAAGGGTATAAACCATAGCAAGGTAACATTAACCACACCTCCAATGGTCAGAAGAGTCATCACGACGGCCAATAAGCGCCGAAACAGTAACGCAATTAATACTAGTCCCAGCAATACCGTGACAGGAACAAACGTAAAAGTATCACGCAACATGGAAGCCAGCTGGTAGGTTTCCAGAGGAACAGGACCTGCTACTGCAGTAATTAGGCTGGTCAAACTTGCTTTATCTAGCTCCTGTAAAGCAAAGCCTAATATTTCTTGACGCTGCTTCGTGTCATCTAATAATTCAGGTCTCACCACCATCGCCAGCACATCATCCTGTCTGCCAATTAATGCCCCCAATGCAAATCGGTCGTCCCTAATATATGCGATACGGTCTGATTCTTTTACTTGACGCAACCGCTTACTATTCATTAATGGTAATACTTCGAACCCATCTGCAGTGCCCGCAATATGATCAACAGCAGACACACTAATAACCCGATCAATTTTAGGATGCTTTTTTATCGCTTTAGTGGCTTTTTCAAGTTTTGTTAAAACTTCATTACTGAATAATCCTTCTCCTTCAAATAACACCATCAATACTTGATCTTCAGGAAACTCTTTTCTTAGTTCATCACTAAACTGAACACTTGGCTGACTTTTAGGTAAATATTGCTCAGGCGCATTATTGATTGTTAAGAATAATAATGAAGGAATACAATTCATTATTAATAAAGTAATTAAACAAGCAATTGCTTTCCCTCGGCCTGGCATTAGAACTCTCCCCGCCAACCAATAGTCAACATATTATTATTTTTAAAAAAACCGCCAACACTTCTTGGGCTACCATCAAAAAAGTATGAAGCCAAATAAAACTCATGAGGCTCCCAACCAAGAAAAGCAATTTCAGTCCCTATAAAGTCATCATGTAAATTTAAGCCATGATTAAATCGAATACGTAGTCGCCAACGTTCATTACTATAAAGTCCTTCAAATTGGCCATTTAACGAATAAATTCTTTTTCGATCAATCAGTTTGTCACTCGAATTAATAGTGCTCCCTACCAACTGAAGATTTAAACGATCATCGCCATCACCTGGATAAAACTCGCCGCTGAATACCCAGTCAAACCCATCATAAGTGGTATAATCGAGTGTTTGCTTAGTAGCAGGCTTTTCACTGGAAAAAGCACCTTCCAGCCGCCAGGTTACATCCCATAACTGAAAAGTAAGGTCTCCACCTACAACCCAACTATAAGGGTGTGTTTCTATTAAATTGTCATCACTAGCCGTTAAAATTGCTAAGGGGTTTGGGTTAGTTCTTAATATATCCAACGTTTCATTACTTAATTTATAATAAGGTAAAGAGCGCCTTACCCGTAACAAAGTCACTGCATAATCAAAACCTTCAGCAGTGACACTATAACGTAACCCTCCACCACCAGAACCATCATCGTCTTCTCCAATGGTAATTTGAGATACTTGAAATGAACGTAATGGGGCAAATATTTGTCCAGTATCTCTCTTAATGGGCGCCCAAATACTATCATCATTAGGCAACTCCGCAGCTCTAAAGTCAGGTAACCAAATTGCGTCCAGTTTTCTGTTATCCATAAAATACTCAAAACGCAACATGGGATAAGCGCGGTGCCGATCTTCCCAATCAGGAATTAAGCCGCGTGTTAAATCCTGAACACTTACCTGGTCAGTAGGAGCAACTTCATCAGCCACTCCCCAAAGTACTATTTGGCTACCAATCGTAAAGCTAAATTGTTCTGTTCGATATCGTAAAAAGAATTCATCATAATCAAACTTTAATGCTTCAAAATCTGGGCTACCTACTTGCTTATCATAATCAGCTCGTATACCTAAATGCCACTCCCATTTGTCACTCGGCTGGTATTGAAGAAAAGCATTTAGCTGACCATATTCATAATGGCTGACATTACTAGCAGAACGACTTAACCATGAGCCAGTAATATTTGTACTCAAGCCGTAGCTTAATGTACTATCTGTCGACTCTCCAGCTGCCAACTCTTCCAATGCTTCAATATCTAAGGAACCATCACCAGTCCCTGTATCCAGTAAAATTTCTTCATCACTGGTTTCATCTCCAGTGTCAATATCATCTGTAATAATTATTATTTCGTCTTCATCTGACTCATCCTGCGCAGAAGGTTCAGCAGCTAAAGCATGCTCATAACTAATTCCAGCCCAACAAACGCTCATCCATAAAAAAGCATGCCTCTTTGGAAGCTGTATTGACATTATTTTTTTCATAATAAAATGGATATAATTTATTTTTGTTCTAGTTGTTTTGGCCTATATTTTGTTTCTCGAGAAGGGTCTTCCAATACCTGTACCGTAAACATGTCGTCCGCCAAGCCCTGGTCGTATAAAACGTTTTTCACTTTCATAATGGTTTTATGGCCGGAGTCAAGATCAGTAACCGTTGACTCTAAAACAGTCCAATAGCCTTGAGTTTTATTTATTTTATTAACTAACAGTCGTTTCATTGGCTTGGCTGCACCATCCTGATAATACTCAACTTTAAGTGCAATTAATGAGCTTTCATGAATCCAACTAACTTTTTTGGAATAAGCCGAATCATCAGCTTTTTTAGGGGTACTTTCTAAAATAATGGCATCCAGTTTATTCACTTTTGCCTTGCCAAGGATTTTGTGGTTATCTTTTGTATATAAACGGTTTTGCAAATCTTCATAAAAAATATCAGAACCAACAAACCGCCCACCTTTTCGACTGGAAGAAATTCGCCGTACTCGGTCAAGACCAGGTAAGTATACCCACTGCTCACTGTCTTTCGCTTCAGAATCTAAGGTTAACAAACCAGTATTTGCTATATCCTTAGGGGAAGTAAAACGAATTAACGACCAAACATCACTATAAGATTTATCTTTACCATAACTAAACATTCCCCTAACCCTGGGTTTATGACCTTCTTCTACCAAAACCATATAGCCAAAACTAGCTCGGTCATCACCATCTGGGCGCTCATATACTCGTTTAGCTAGCGCTTCAGCATCACTCGTAGCAAAAACAGGAAGGGAGATAAACCACCCAAGCAAAAAAAAGCGGGATAACCATTGAGTCGGTTTCATGATCTTTCTCTTAAAGTGGTACAACATTAACGGATCAGTATAGATAGAGAATAGTCACTGTGGTGAATGTTACGATATCTGTTCATCACAAACTTTTGTCAATAAGATTTGGCAAGCTATAAAAAAGCCTTCATTGCTACTCTCACAAGCGTCATTAGTACATTTAGAAAAATAAGAAGGTATTATTACAATAAAAAAGTATATTAATATAAAAAATACCCTTCAGTTTAATTACCTCAACTAAACTTGTTTTACCTATAGTTAATCATTAAGTCAGTTGTATCAGGTTGTAATTTTTATGCTCAACCCCAATGCTATTGTTGATCATTTTTATCAATACTTTAAGCCAGTGCTTGCTAGCAACCTATCGTTGGTGCAGCATGCCTATCGGATTCGTTGTGATGTGTATTGTAAAGAACTCAAATTTGAACCCGATACAACATCAGATTTTGAAACCGATGACTTCGATCACTATGCCCAACATGTACTGATTGAGCATTTATCAAGTCAAAGCCATGCAGGCTGTGTCCGTTTGGTTGTTCCTCCTAAAAATAATCGAGATGCACAACTACCGTTAGAAAAATACTGCTATGAGGCACTTGATAAATCAATTGTGGATATTGATAGTTTTGAACGTGGTACTTTTGGTGAAATTTCTCGCTTGGCAGTTAAAAGTCAGTTTAGAAGACGATCTGGCGATTCCAAAACACCGACAGGGGCACCTGAGGTTAAACAAACCAATCAAGCTGAAGAGCGCCGTAACTTTCCTTTTATCGCAGTAAGTTTGTACTTATCTGTCACAGCTATTGCCAAACTAAACGAAATTGAGCATGTCTTCGTCATGATGGAGCCTAGGCTAGCCAAACATTTAGGAATGATGGGTATTACTTTTCAACAAATAGGTCCTGTTGTTGACTACCATGGCCGTAGAGCACCTTATTATATTAATGAAGGCATTTTTCATAAAAATCTTCCCCATTTAGCAAAACCATTTTTTGAACGTGTATATAGCGATCTAGCAGATCAATTTTCTCCTGAGCTATCTATACATAATATGTCTCATCAACGAACTCTAACAGTGAAGAAATAACATGGAACAGGCTAACTTTGATTATGATCTTGCATTCTCACGTAATATCGGTTGGGTGACTGAAGAAGAGCAACATGAATTACGTAAGAAAACAATTGCCATAGCAGGCATGGGTGGTGTCGGAGGAGCGCATTTAGTGACATTAGCCAGGCTGGGTATTGGACACTTTCATCTGTCTGACTTTGATAGTTTTGAAGTAGAAAATTTTAATCGTCAAGCGGGCGCTAAAATGTCATCTGTTGGCCAACCTAAACTATCAACATTAGTGCAAATGGCCAAAGATATTAACCCAGAATTAACGGTAAGAGAGTTTCCAGAAGGCATTAATGAAGAAAATGCTAAAGACTTTGTAGAAGGGGTTGATCTTTATGTAGATTCATTAGATTTCTTTGCCCTGGAAGCCCGTCGAATAGTTTTTGCTGAATGCCATAAACGAGACATTCCTGCAACAACTGCTGCCCCGCTAGGAATGGGAACAGCTGTTCTTAACTTCATGCCAGGAAAAATGTCTTTCGAGGAGTATTTTAAATTAGAAGGTTCTTCTGAAGAAGATCAAGCACTTAAATTTCTTGTTGGACTCTCCCCTGCGATGTTGCAAAGACCTTATTTGATGGATAAAAAACGGGTCAATTTAAATAACAAAAAAGGTCCATCAACTATTATGGGCTGCGACTTATGTGCTGGAGTGGCAGCTACTAATGTTTTAAAAATTCTTCTACATCGAGGGCCTATTTTAGCTGCTCCTTGGGGCTTGCATTTTGATGCCTATCGAAACAAGCTAAAAATCACTTATCGCCCAGGAGGCAACGATAACATGCTGCAAAAAGGTATGATCTGGGTCATCAAAAATATAATCCTTAAACACCAACAACAGGTCTAATTACATTTTTAAAATTTTTACTAATCCTCAGAACAAAAAAAAGCTGGCGCATCTAAAATAACGCCAGCTTTTTTTATTAACTCAATGTAACTTTTTAGTTAAGCTCAGATAGCAATTTTTCAGCTTCTGTTTTTTCAGAAAAGTTAACATTTTTAGCTAACAATGCCTGTAATTTCTCTTTTGCTTGCTTAGTTTTGCCTTTCTTGGCAAGTGCAGCAGCATAATGGTAAATAATATCACCATTGTTTGGTGCTCCCTGCAAAGCCTGTTGCAATAGTTTTAAAGCCTTATCTACTTGATTATTACCTAATAAGATCCAGCCATAAGTATCAGCAATCTCTGGTTGTTGTGGCATCAAATTATACGCTTTTTTTGCGTAATCTAGGGCCTTTTCCTTATTACTACTCATGTAAAACCAGGCAAGGTTATTAAGTGATTCTATATGCTCTGGCTGTAAGGTTAATACCTCTTCATATACTTTTATCGCTTCGTCAACTTTACCTTGTTGATGAAGATGACCTGCATACCTTGCTTTAATTGAGGGGTTTTTATCAAACTTTTTAATTGCTTTAGCAAACAGTTCTTCAACCTTTTTTGTATCGTTGCTACTTAGGTAGTATTGATAAACAGGCAAAAAGACTTCAGGTGCTGCAAGATCATCGAAAAGCTTTTGATAGATTAGGTCAGCTTTTTCCTTATTTCCTTTTGCCACCTCCACACTAGCAATAAATGTTTCCAATGCAGGCTTATCAGGATTTTTCTTAACAATCAGCTCAGCCACAGACATCGCTTTATCATGTTGCTTATCAGCCATTAAAATCTGATACTTCATGAGTAATAAATCCATATCTTCTGGGCTCGACAAAATCGCCGTATCAACCAGTTTAATAGCACCAGTCGCATTGTTATTACTCATGCGCAAGTTAACCAACTGCCCCAATAAATTTTTATTTTCAGGCTGTTTACCATAGAGTTTTTCCAGATAAAACTGTGCTTTATCTTTTTTATCTTGATTTAAATAAACCTGATAAGCTAAATCTAATAACCCTAAACTATTAGGGTTCTGACTCAACGCTTCACTAATCGTTTTTTCTGCTTTAAGTGGTTGCTGAGACCTCATATAGGCTTCTACCAGCAAGGTACTGGTTCTAGTATGACCAGGGTTCACCTCATTTGCTTTCTTCAGCCATTCAATAGCTTCTGCACTCTCCTGTTCACCCGATGCTAAAGCACTCAATGCGTAGTAAGCTGGTAAATAGCTATTATTAACCTTGATTATACTTTGATAATGTTCTTTGGCTTTAGCTTTTTCTCCTTTCTCTGCTGCTAACGCGGCTAATGCCATAATTGAGGGAACATACTTACTATCTTTTTCAAGAGCCGTTTTAAACAACTTTTCGGCTTCTGCTTCTTTTTCCTGCACCTGCATTATAATTCCTTTTAAATTATAATAGACAGGGTTGTCAGGCCATTTTTTAATTCGCTGATCAACAAGCTGCAAGGCTTCATCATACTTTTTCTGTTGAACCCAAGTCCTGACCAATAACAGATCTGCATCATTAGGTGTAGTAGCTTTATCAGATAAGGTTTTTAACTCTTTTACTGCAGTATCTACATCACCTGAAAATAAGTGACCAACCGCTGCTTGTGCTCTCAGTCTAGATATATCAGGCTCTAGCTCTAGCGCCTTATCAAGATACTCAGTCCCTTTGACATAGTTGTTTTGCTTCATATAAGCATTACCAAGTAAAGCAAATACTTTGGCTTGGTGCTGGCTATCTCGACCCGTTAGAGGTGATAGTACTTTGATTGCTGCTTTTGGGTTATCTTCTTTTAAATAGATTTGAGCCAATAAAATATTAGCTCCTTCATTACCTTTAACGCTAGATACATATTTTTCTAGACTTTCCGCTGCTTGCTTATAGTTTTCGAGTCCATAATTAGCTATCGCATGTAAGTAAATAACAGGTAAGAACCCTGGCTGAATACGCAATACTTTTTCAGAAGCCTCTTTTGCTTCCTTAAATTTATTTTCCTTTAATAGAATTTTAGTTAAAACAAAATTTGCTTCAGGGTGGTTAGGCACTTCTTTCGCAACAGCTTCAACATCAGCTTTAGCTTCTGCAAGCTTATTTAAAGTGACCAGTCCTTCTGCACGCTTTAATAAAGCATTAAAATTTTTACTGTTTTTATCTAGTACTTTGTTCAGTATTGCAATAGCTTCCTCAGCTTTAGCTTCTTTTAACTTAAGCTGAGCCTGTAAAGTAAGTGCATCTGCATGGTCTGGCTTTTCTTTCAGCACTTTACCAATATAGCCATAGGCTGTCACTATATCCGCTTCAGCAAACGCAGCTCGTGCAAGTCCCATTTGGGCAGAAACATGAGGCTTAATTGCAATTGCCTGATTAAATGCATCCTTTGCATCAGCTAGCATACCTTGCCCTAAATAAGCAAACCCATGAATAGCTAATGCTTCTGGCTTCTGCTCATTATTTATAGTGTCCAGCTCAATTAAAGAAATAGCTTCTGCATATTTGCGCTGCAATAAATACAATTCTGCAAGATCTAGCTTATCTTGACCAGATAAAGCACCTAGTTTATTTGCTCTTTCCCACTCTTTAATAGCAGATGAAAAGTTACCGTCCTTTACATAGACACGCCCCAATAACGCTCTTGCTTTGCCATCCTTAGGACTTTCTTTTAGTAAATTTTTTAATTGAATAATCGCTGTTTTGTATTCACCATCTTTATAGTATTTTTCAGCTTCCTGATAAAGATCAGCAGCAAACAACGTTTGTAATGGTAAAGAAACACCTAAACAAATCGCTAATAGCGATTTTTTAAAGTAGCTAGCGTGGTTTTTATTTGGTTTATCCTGTTTCGTGCGGTTTAACATTGTCTTATTCCATTATTCCATATTTATGCATGAGTGAGTATAAAGTAGGCCTTGTTACGCCTAGTAGATCTGCTGTTTTAGAAATATTTTTATTGGTATAGCCAATAGCTCGGTTAATTACTTCTTTTTCCGCTTTCTCCCTTACTTCTTTTAAATTAAACGGGAATTCATTCAGTTCAACATTTTCTAACTCTAGATCCTCAGCATTGATCATTTTACCATCAGCCATAACCACTGCTCGTTTTAGCCGGTTTTCCAGTTCGCGAATATTGCCTGGCCAGTGGTAGCTGGAAATGGCATCTAGCGCATCATTGCTGAAGCCTTTTAAGTTGCGTTTATGTTGCTCATTAAAACGCTGCAATAAATTACGAGCAATCACCACTGCATCACCATGCCGTTCTCGAAGCGGGGGTATTTTCAAGGTAATTTCACTGATTCTATAATATAAATCTTCTCTAAACCGACCATCATCAATAAGTTTGGGCAAGTTTTGATGAGTTGCACAAATCACTCTTACATCAACTGGAATCTCTTCGCGACCACCGACCCGTTCAATAGTCCTTTCCTGTAAAAAACGTAATAGCTTTGCTTGCAATGACATGGGCAAATCTCCCACCTCATCTAAAAAGAAAGTGCCATCTACTGCGTACTCAATTTTTCCTTTCGTTTGCTTAACTGCACCAGTAAATGCACCCTTCTCATAACCAAAAAGCTCACTTTCTAAAAGATTCTCCGGAATAGCTGCACAGTTAACCGCTACAAAGTTATTTTTCTTTCTCTCACTTAAATTATGAATGGCCCGAGCTAACACTTCTTTACCTGTGCCACTTTCTCCCAACAACAGCACCCCCACATCAGTCGGTGCAATTTTTTCAATACTTCGAGTAATTTTTTGCATACTCTCACTACAAGCAATAATACCCGACAGAGGCTCTGCATTATATTTTTGCTGTAAGCGTTGATTTTCTTGTTCTAAAGCATGGACATGAAATGCTCTTTCAATGATGAGTCCTAACACATCAGTATCAATGGGTTTTTGATAAAAATCATAAGCACCCAATGCTATAGAGCGAATGGCATTTTCACGATCATCATTACCAGTCACCACAATTACCTTTGTTTGAGGCGACAAAGATAAAATCTGCTCAACAGTTTTTAAACCTTCACTGGCATTAGCTGGGTCAGGAGGCAGCCCCAAATCAACTGTCACTACTTGCGGTTCAGTGCGCCTGAGATGCTTAATCGCTTCTTCACGCGTACCACAAATAATGGTTTCATAACCCTCAAAGCACCACTTAAGTTGCTTTTGTAATCCCGGATCATCCTCAACAATAAGCAATGTCCGTTTTATATCTGACATGCTTGTTCTCCTTCAGTGCTTTTTGTTGCTTCATTGGGCAACCCCTGGTACAACGGTAAACGAATCATAAATTCGGTTCCTTTGCCAGGTTCGCTGTTAACTGAAATTGTGCCATCTTGAGACTCAATAAATTCTTTGGCATCAAATACACCAATGCCCATGCCTGCATTTCCTTTAGTTGTATCAAAAGGTTTAAAAAGTCGTGTTTTAATAAACTCAGCATCCATTCCTACACCATTATCAACAATGTTAATAATGGCATTATCATTGTCTTGCCCTGCTGTTAACTTCACCCAGCCGCTATCTTCCGTTGCATCCTGCGCATTTTGGACTAGATGACCAAGCACCGATACCAGCTTAGCTCGATCAATATTTAATGGAATCGTTTGGTCTGAGTTAACCAGCGTCACATGTGGAGCATACCCTGACTGTTGTCTAGCTACTTCCGCGATAACTGTATTTAAGTCAACCATTGACTTATTTTTAGTGGGTATTTTACCTTTACGTAACTGCTCTAGCATCCGATTCATTTTAGCCACAGCATTAGTTAAGGTTTCTAAGGCATCATCTATAAATTCAGGGTTATGCTTGTGTTTAGACGCATTAGTGACAATCAATGACAGTTGAGCGACTACATTTTTTAAATCATGCACTACAAAAGCAGAAAGCCGGTTATAGGCTTCAAACTGTCGGGCATTCGCCAGCTCTTCACTCGCATTAATTAACGCTAAATAATTCGTTAGTTGATAGCCAATCATTTTTAATAAGTCATGCTCTTCCCAGTTTATTGTTCGCTTTGCTCGTGGCCTAGCTAATACAATAAAGCCAAATAAATCATCATGATTGATTAACGGTACTATTAGCCAATTATCATCGTTTTGGGTAAACCAATCAGGAAATGCTACCCCATCATAAAGCGACTGATTAGCATCATACTCAGATTTGTTAATCACCCATTTTTTAACCATAAGAAAACGGACTAACTCGGACTCTCGGGTTTCCTGCCAGTGATCAGAAAAACGCATATTCCAGCCATAAACTGGCTGAAATACAGACTTTTTATCTTTACACCACAGCACACCCGCTGGGCTATCTACAGTATCTGCCATTACTTTAATGCAACGTTGTTGTAATGGCTCTGTGGCATCAATAGAAACCAGCGCATTATTTAAACGCATCCATTCATCACGATAGTCATATTTAAAATGAAAGAAGTGTTTATTTATTAAGACTTTAATTTTTGCACGAATTTGCGCCGAAAATAACAGAACAAAAAAGCCAACAAGAGCAGAAGTGATAAAAACAGCTAAAAAAACTTCACTCCATTCCCCTCCAAAATCCCTGATGTAATAACCCGCAATCGCCATTACCAACAGGTAACCACCTGTAATCACTAAGACAGATGTTCGATAAATAACTCGTCGGGAAACAAATACATCCACAGCCCATTTTGGATTACGGGTGGCAGACAGCGCAATAAGTGGCACAATCAAAGCGTCAACCAAACCTCTGGCATTCCACATTACCAGGTTAATATGACTGTAAAGTAATGCTTCCGCATAAAGAATAAAGTCAAAGGCAAAGGCAACCGTTAATCCGAGATATAAGTGTTTAACTGCCCAGCGCTTATCAACTTGCGTATTTCGGTACAGTTGTTCAATCAGAAATAAGCTAACAATAGCCAATAACAAATGGCTAATAATACGTAAATCTGAAGCACTTTGTTGCTGTACTAACGACAAGAAGTCTGAGTCCAACTCTAGCCAAACCAATAAAGCAACAGCCACTAGCAGAGCAGGTCGTCCTACCGCAATAAATTTACTGCCTGCTAAGGCTGTATAACCTAACAGCTTTAATAAAAACCAACACCAAAGTAATGTCCTCACGGCTTCTACAGGAAGCACATCAGCAAGAAAGACAGTTTCATCCCAACTGGCATAGGCAACAATACCAGCCCATATCGACATACCCGCTGTAGCCAGTACCAACCAGCCACCAACCGTTCCTTCTTTTAGCCGGGTACAAAGCAAGAAAGTGAGGGCAAGGTAGGCAGTGGCGGCAATGCTATAGCTGACTAAGCCGACTGAATCCATAGCTACTTCCTGTTGTAATCAAGTGGCAAACACCACTTTTCATGTGTGATTCCTTAATAGCGATCAGTGTAGTGAAATTTGTATATGCAGGTCTTACCGTAGAAGTGAAATACAAGCTAAATTCTCTCCCCTTGCTTAAACAGCGGCAGTTAATCAGTTGTGTCGTTATTATTCTGCCAAACTGTGATTAAGCTCCTTATTCACAAGTGTATGAGCTAATAGTTAAACTGTCGACAAAATTTACAGGTTTAAGCTATCTTATTGAAATAACTAATATTATTTAGTCTAACAATGGAGTATATGAATTTCTGTGATTGTCTTATGAAAAAAGTTATGAAAACCCAACAAGAGCAATATTTTTATGTCGGTTAACTCACAGCAGTCCTTTGCACGAATAATATCCACAGTCAATCAAGTGTAAAAAGCTAGCCCTATCATTACCAAGAAGCAGGACTATCAAATAATCCTTATTGTTGTATTATTTTTTGTTTAAAGGCCAGTTTTGTACAAAATCTGTCAAATTTAATTCAGGTATTCGTTTAGTTGAGCCTTGTGGTGTACCCACATATAAAAAGCCCGCGAGCAACTCATCTGTGCCAATACCCAGTCCAGCTTTAACATGAGTATGATATGCCATCGCACCTGTTCGCCACATAGCACCCAGTTCCATGCCATGACAAGCCAGCAACATATTTTGAGTGGCTGCACCAGTTGACAGGATTTGTTCCACTTCGGGTACTTTTAGGTGTGGCTTTGGGCTGCAAATCACTACAATAATCATGGGTGCACGCAATGGCATACCTAAGTATTTGTTCAACGCCTCTTGACTTAAGTCAGGCTGATCTTGTTTCGCAGCTTCAGCAAACAGTTGCCCTAACTTCTCTAGCCCTGTCCCCGCTATCGTTAAAAAACGCCATGGTTTTAGCATGGCGTGATCAGGCGCTCTTAAAGCTGCCTGAAAAATACCCGCTAACTGTTCGTCTGAAGGCCCAGGCTCAACTAATCTAGGCTTTGAGACTCGATTATGTAATGCAGTTAAGATTTCCATTAATATTCACTTATCAACAATAAAATAGATTCACAGGAAAGGAATTTTATAAACACGCTTCCATTAGTTCTATACTCAGGTTACGATTAGAAGAGACTGGTATTAAATAGTTCGAACATATATCTTTAACCAATTATTAACATATGAAGATACATCAGCTGCATCCATGGAATATCTCACCCGCTCAGGCTGAGTCTATTCAAAAGTGTCTGCGTGCCTGGATTGTTACTGATGACCAGTTTACTCACATCCAGTATGTGGCCAGAGCACAAGTAGAAATCAACTTAGACCAAGACTATTCCACTGCTCATATCACCTTGCTAAGACTCCCTGATCATAGGGTAATTGAGCAACACAGTGCCACAGAAAAGCTGACTTTTCCTAATCAAAATGGCTTAATCTCGTTTAGAAAAGCACCAGTGTTACTCAATGCCTTAGCAAGCTTAAAAGTGAACCCAGACCTGATTCTATGTGATGGCCGAGGTTTAATTCCCCCCGACCGATTTGGTCTTGCCAGCCATATCGGGCTATTAACAAATACCCCTTCTATTGGCATCCGCTCAATCCCTCATATGCCAGTGCATCACAAGCTTTCACGTAAAAGAGGAACCTGGATACCTCTAAAAACTCACCAACAGGCTCATAGTGCAATTTTACGTTTACATGAAGATTACCCACCCGTTTATATCTCAGTGGGGCACAGACTGAACTTAGAGACTGCTTTAAAATACACCTTACTAACCCTGCCCCGTGATTTAAATGATCCAAAGTTATTCAGTTTGGTTTCTCCAGAACCATTTGGGGAGCTAGCCAATGAAACCAGTCGCAAACCCAAGCCTGTTATTACTAATATTCATAACGAGCAGCATCTCACTATCATATAATGGTCAACCTATAGCGACCAGCCCCCTAATCATTGTGTGCTAAAGCTATCCCAGCTAAAGATCTCAACATTTATTAATATAACTGACGCTTACAATCCATAATCCAGCCGCCTTCCGCTATTCTTGTAATAATCCAGGGGTAATTAGGGTTACCCCTTATGTTGCTATGCAGCCGAGAAGGGTCAACACAAAATAAAATATTGAGCAAAAACTAAAAAATACTATCACCTATTTCACAGAGTATATTGCAGAAAGGTAGTGGCAAAGGTTAAGATTAACTCCTAACCTCTTGAATTAAAAGCATAATTGATAACAGCCACACCCATTGCTTGTTGTCGATATTGAAGAACAGGCCATTAACGTAGATGAGTGCAGTAACTAATAACCCCTTGATCAGGGACTACAATGTTCGCATCCTGGCTTATCTTGCAGGTGCTGTAACCATCGCATCTGGCTCCTACACCGGGCACTTAGCTCATAGCATTCTCTGGGTAATTCCTTATGCTTTACTTTACCCTCACATTACATATTTGGTTTGCCAGCGCTTTTTCCAATACGCAAACAAAGCCAGCCGGCGCACCCTTCATTATTTAGATACGATTAATACTGGCATAGTCATTGGGCTTGTGGGGTTTTCAGCAGTCCCCACCATCTTGTTTATTTTAATGCTGGAGTTTAGCACCATTGCATTTAGTGGTAGGCAGACATTGTCGACAACTAACTTATTTCTCATTGCCAGTGCCATGGCGGGTTATATACTAGGCGGGGGCCAACTGGCAGGGCCAACACCAACACTCATGGCTGTCGCAGCAGGTATCAGTAGTGGTGTTTATATTTTATATATTGCTTACCAATTTCATCATACCGGAGAACAACTCAAAACAAGCAAAAAAGAAATACAACTGCAAAAAGAAAAGTCACTACAACTGGCCAATAACTTATGTAAATACGTATCACCTCAAGTATATGAGATGATCTTTGCTGGCAGACATAAGGTCAGACTAGAAACGCAACGTAAAAAGCTTTCCGTATTTTTTTCCGACATAAAAGGCTTTACCGAATTGACGGAAGAAATGGAAGCTGAGGCACTCACCGACTTGCTCAATAACTACCTGACCGAAATGTCCAACATTGCCCTCAAATATGGTGGCACTATTGATAAATTTGTGGGTGATAGCATCATGGTATTTTTTGGCGACCCAACCAGTCAGGGAGCCAAAAAAGATGCCATGTCAGCGGTATCAATGGCCATTGCCATGCGTAAGCATATGAAAGTGTTACGTCAGCAGTGGCGTAGCCAAGGCATTAGCAAACCACTGGAAATCAGAATGGGGGTTAATACCGGCTATTGTACAGTGGGCAACTTTGGTGCCGAGTCTAGAATGGACTACACCATCATTGGTAAAGAGGTTAACCTTGCCAGCCGTTTAGAAAGCAGCGCTGAGCCTAATGAGATATTAATTTCTTACGAAACCTATTCGTTAATCAAAGATATCATCATGTGCCGAGATAAAGGCAATATTAGTGTTAAAGGATTTTCCCGGCCTATTGCTATTTATCAGGTTGTAGATTTTCGTCGTGATCTAGGAGCTACCCAAAGCTTTATTGAACATGAGCTTGAAGGTTTCTCAATGTATCTGGATACAGCTAATGTTCAGCGTTATGACAAAGAAAAAATTATTGCCGCCTTACAGGATGCAGCCAAGAAGCTACGAGATAAAGTCATTATTTAGTACCAAGCCAGCCTGGATACCCTCTACACTACAGCAGTCTTCAGGCTGGATTCTCTTTAATGTAACAGTCCCTTGCCTTTGTTCAGCAGTCTTAAGCTATACAAAGTCAGCAGTATACTAAAGAAAACCAACATACCAATGGAAAACAGGATATTAATGCCATCCGCATACCCCAATAGGCCATAGCGAAAAGTATTTACCATATAAAGTATGGGATTAGCATGAGATAAATGACGCCAGAGTTCAGGCAACACCTCCACCGAATAAAATACACCACCTAAATAAGTTAGTGGAGTTAACACAAATGTAGGGATAATCGAAATATCATCAAACTTATCAGCGTAAATTGCATTAATAAAGCCGCCGAGTGAAAAAACAATGGCAGTTAATAGCACAGCGATCACCGTCACTCCAATATTCACTATATGCAAATCGGCAAAGCCTAGTGATAACAGGGTAACAACTAAGCCTACTAACAAGCTTCTGGTCACACCCCCTGCAACAAAGCCAGCTAGTATGACCCAGTTTGGAATCGGTGCTACCAACATTTCCTCAACACTTTTTTGAAATTTATTACTAAAAAACGATGAAGATACATTGCTGTATGCATTAGTAATAACCGACATCATCACTAAACCTGGCACAACATATTCCATATAGGAAAAACCACCCATCTCCCCTACTCGGGAGCCAATAATGCTGCCAAAAATAACAAAATACAGCACCATCGTAATCGCTGGTGGTAATAAAGTTTGCGGCCAAATTCGGAGGAAACGACGTACCTCTTTATAATAAATAGTTTGAAATGCAATCCAAATATGCTGCCAATACATAACGCATTATTCCTTATTTACTGCTGTTGTTGCCAGCTTCTACCAGAGACACAAACAATTCTTCTAACCGGTTGGCTTTATTTCGCATACTGGTCACATCAATTTGCTGCTGAGATAACTGGGAAAATAACGGATTAAGCCCCTGGCTTTTTTCAACCTGCACTTCCAGTGTATGATCATCGACTAATTTCATAAGGTAACCATTAACCACTGGTGGTTCATTAATCGCTTGGCGAGTGTCCAGAATAAAGGTTTCTAAATGAAGTTGTCTCAATAGTGATTTCATACTGGTATTTTCAACCAGACTCCCTTTGTCAATAATGGCAATATTTCGACAAAGTTGTTCTGCCTCTTCTAAGTAATGAGTGGTTAAAATAATAGTAATCCCCTTATTCTTATTGATATCCGTTAAAAACTCCCACATGGAGCGGCGCAACTCTATATCCACCCCCGCCGTAGGCTCATCCAGAATCAACAGATTAGGCTCGTGGATTAACGCTCGTGCAATCATTAACCGCCGCTTCATTCCTCCCGATAGCATTCTTGCTGGCACATCACGTTTATCCCAAATACCTAGCTGCTTTAAATAGTGATCAGCCTGGGCTTTGGCCTGTTGTGGCCGCATGCCATAGTAGCCACCTTGAGTCACCAAAATATCCTTGGTTTTTTCAAACTGATTAAAGTTAAACTCTTGTGGTACAACGCCTAATTGCTTTTTTGCCAGAAAACGTTGCTGAGCTAAGTTGTAACCAAAGATTGAAACATCACCTGCCGTTTTATTGATCAATGAGGAAATTATACCGATAGTAGTGGATTTGCCTGCTCCATTCGGCCCTAACAAGGCAAAGAAGTCACCTTGCTCAACCGCTAAACTAATACCTTTTAAAGCCTCATGGCCGTTGTCATAGGTTTTATGTAAGTTGCTTATTTCAAGTGCTAATGACTTCATGCAATGTAACCCATAAGTAAGTCTGACTAGACTTGATGTAGATACTTTCTTAGACACGAATACTGAGCCTAGAAAAATCAACATCAGAGTAAGGCGTAATCAACTACTTATTAGCAGCTGACCAACCAACAGGATAGGTAAGAGGTTCTGATAAATGATAAATTTTAATAGTGATAACAAACTCTAAATCGGCTACCCTTTCCCTTTTAATTGAGGTTCATCATTAGAAATCCAAGCCTATGTCAACAACACCATCATTAGAAGCCCTATTTAATCAACTTGCTAATGGGATTAAACAAGCCAGTTCCGAAGTCAACCAAGAAACATTGATTAATTGGATAAACCGCTGCCAAGAACTGGCTGAGCGTTTCAAACAAGGTGATGAGGCCGCCTATCAACAAGGACAAGATACTGTTTGTCAGCTGATTAGTTACTGGCCACAGCTGACACCGATAATTCCCAGAGACCTATTATGGCTACTTGGTGGAGAATGTTTACACTTTATGCCAGAAGAAGAAATCTCTGTTTATCAACAGCTGGAGGAACAGCAGGCTTCAGCGGAAGCAACTAACCAGCGATTTGATTGGCAGACAACCAAACAACTATTAAGTGCCCAAATAACAACCAGCAAACAGTTTCATTAGTACGACATATACAGTATCAGCAGACTTCCCCATACACTAACCTGTAGAGCTAGTTATAGTCACAAAAATTAAGTACTAATTCCGCCGTCTGCTTTGGCTGAATTATTGGAAAAAAATGGTCACCCGCCAATAATTTTAAGTCAGCGTTAGCCATTAGCCTTGCCATCAGTTTCATATTGATGGCAGGCACTATCATATCGTTGTCACCTGCTAATAACAAAGTGTCATTTCTCACTTTACTTAACCATAAAAAACTGGTCCAACCATAGCCTGTCAGTAGCTGGTACGAAAAGCCCCGAAGGCCCTGTGAAGGAGGCTTTTCAGGCAAACTCTCATGGCGGCTGTAGTTATTAATTAAGGCTCCTCTGATTGCCTGGCGAAAATATTTTTTAGGCTGCCAAGCCATTCTCAATAACTCAGAAACATGGCCTGGCACAGCGACTACCCCCATCGTGGTGGCTGCTAAAACCAGTTTACGACAACGTCGACTAAAATCATGAACAAACTGTTGCGCCAATGCTCCCCCCCATGAGTACCCCATGACATTGACTTGTCCATAATTAAGTTTGTTAAGAAGCTTTACGGTTAACTCTGATAAACCAGAAAACCGATAAGGCACCAGTGGAGATGGAGACCCTCCAGACCCAGGCACATCAAAGGCAATAATCTCTACACCGGTTAACTCATCAGCTAAAGGCTGTAAAAACTCTACACTGCCACCAATACCATTTAATAGAAGCAAAGGGGGTTTATTTTGAAGGCTGCCAGGGCGAATGGCCACCCGCAATTGTTGTCCAGCAACTTCCTGGTATTGAATATCAAAGTCAGGATATCTGGCCCATTTTTTTTCAGCTGCTTTACTCATTAACTGTATACTCATGAAGCCTGGTTACTCATGCATCTTATTTCATTCATGAACATAAGTGCCGGGAGCAATATCCGTTGGAGGGTATAAACTACTACCGATTTTTTTGGGTGCTTCTAACTGCTCACCCGCTCTTGCTTTGATCCAACCTGCCCAATGGTCCCACCAACTACCACGGTTTTTAGAAGCTGTTTTACGCCACTCTTCAGCCCGTTGGGGATGGCTGTTGTTAGTATAATAAAATGATTTGGGGTTGCCTGGTGGATTTAAAATACACTGCACATGACCACTATTACTTAATATGAAGTCACAATGCCCTTCAAAAAGTAACGTTGATCGATAGCAGGCTTCCCACGCAGTAATATGATCATTCAGCCCAGCCACTGCATATAAATCACACTCCACCTGGCTTAAATCAATCGGCTCATTACAAATTTTTAACAGCCCAGGATGATGAAATGGATTTTCTTCATACATATCAAGAAACTGTCCATGCAGTTCTGCAGGAAGCCTGGTTGTATCATTATTCCAATAAAGTACATCATAGGCTGGTGGAGGATAACCTAATAAGTAATTATTGACCCAGTAGTTCCAAACCAAATCATTGGGGCGCATCCAGGCAAACACCTTCGCTAAATCTCGCCCTTCTAAAACCCCTTTTCGATGAGAGTAACTTTTAGCCTGTGCCAGTGAACGCTCCGTAGCAAATAAAGCGACATCTGAGTCAATATTCATATCCAGCACACTAACCATCAAGGTTAATACATTTACCTTGGTTTTTGCCGCTGCCTGTAAATACCCCACCAGCGTGGCAGCAGTAATACCGCCAGAGCAAGCACCTAGCACATTAACATTGTTAGCACTGGTAATTTCGCAGGTAGCATCAATGGCATCTTCCAAAGCAATAATATAAGTTTCCAATCCCCAGTCACGATGCTCGATATTTGGATTACGCCAGCTACACACAAAAACCTGAATACCTAAACTCAACGCATAATGAATAAAGCTTTTATCTGGCGTTAAGTCAAAAATATAAAATTTGTTAATTTGAGGAGGAATAATAAATAAAGGTCTGCTATAAACTTGCGGGGTAATAGGCTTATATTGAATTAGTTCCAGTACTTCATTACGAAATACCACTGAACCGGGTGTAGTCGCAAGATTTTCTCCTACACTAAAAGCCCGTTTGTTTACCTGTGCAGGCATCCCACCATTATGCAACCAGTCGTCCAACAAATTGACTAGCCCCTGTTGCACACTCTCTCCAGCTGTTTCAAAAAGTCGTTTAATAGCGGCAGGGTTTAATAACGAATTAGTCGGTGCCAACGCCTCTGTTATCAATGATAAAATAAATCGAGAGCGACGTTGCTCCGCATCTTCAAATCCAACTTGCTCAGTCCATTCAAACAGTCGATTACACCAGGCAAAATAAAGCTGCATATACCGTTTATAAAATGGGTTATCAAACCAGGTGGGGTCATTAAAACGTTTGTCTTGCTTAGTTGGCTTTAAGTCAGAATTACCTAGCAACACCTGTACAGCATCACCTAATAATTGCCAACTTTGATATAAGGCTAGTTGTGGGTTTTTAACAACCTGTTTACCCATAACCATTAACGTATCGGTAATATCTTTGGTATGAATACCAATAATGGGATTGGGCCCTGCCATATTTTCAAAATCAATATAGGCATCAGCAGTGCCATCCACATCTCTGCCAATAATCTTTGCCAGCTGTTTACGGCATCGGCGTGCGGCTGCTACATCTTCTTCTTCCAATTGTTCAATGGCTAAGCCGATTTCTTTAATTCGTTGCGAAATATCCTTAGCAGCAACTGTTTCCATGAATAACCTTTTATACCGAGCAGCTTGTACTGGACAATTAATTCTTAGCAGTCAGTAATTGCTAAATAATTAATAAAGCCAGATCTATGAGTTAACTCGTCACTAACCTTAAAAGTACAGCCTTTAAAGCTCAATTTAACTGCATGACTAATCAACTGAATCTATTTCCCTTCGGTTATGACAGTTTTAAGTGTCAGTTTAATGAAGTCACTGAAAGATTCCTAGCTTTTTATTCAGTAGCCCAACTAATACTAGACTAAAATAATAGTACTTAAATGAGTGACGTTTGCCACTTAACTTTAATATATTCTTAATCAATTGGTCTGTTGTATGGAACTTGTCAAAGATAATGGCCTCCCATTAGGCCCACTCAAAAATGCAGCCCATAAGATTTGGCTGGCAGGTTTAGGTGCATTTGTTCAGTTGGAAAAAGCTGGTCAAGAAAGTCATCGTTTGTTTGATCATTTAGTTGAGGAAGGAGAAAAGTTAGAACAGCGCCTTCACGAGCAACATGATAAAACAAACCAGGAAAAGTCGGCACAATCTGTACCAGACTCTTTGTCGAGTAAGCACAAGCACTCTGAAGATGCGGCCAATCAAGAGCCAGACCTTCGTACCCTATTAAACCAGCTTTCTACAGAGCTTTCTCATTTAACCACTATTGTTAAATCATTGCAAAATGACCGTCAAACCGCAGAACAAAACAAACCCCGCTCGGCCTCTTCTCATTCATCCAATCATAAAAGAAAAAATCGTCACTAAAAGTGAGCATATATCCAATACGGGGAGTCTTAATAACAACTCCAATATGACTTCACTTTGGCAAAATAGCAGCCAAGGCAGCTGGTAACTCAGCAAACTGAAATGCAAACCCGCCCTTCAGTAACCGGTTAGGCAACACTCGCTGCCCTTTAATTAATAAATCTGCTGCTTCACCTAACATTAGTTTTAACACAAAAGCCGGGACTGGAAATATTGCAGGACGGCTTAGCTGAGCAGCCAGCGTTTTACTAAACTGCGCATTTGACACTGGGCTTGGGCTGGTAATATTAAATGCGCCAGATAACTCTTCCTGATTTATAAGAAAATCAATGGCATTGAGCAAATCTTCCAGACAAACCCAAGACATCATTTGTTCGCCAGTACTAATTCGCCCCCCTAAGCCAAGCCGAAATGGCAGCAACATTTTTTGTAATGCACCACCGCCCTGCCCAAGCACTACTCCAAAACGCATCAAACATACGCGCATACCTAGCGGCTCAGCTGTTTTTGCTGTTTGTTCCCAGTCGTTACAAAGTGTTGCAGCAAAATCATCAGCAGCCGGGCAATTCTCATCAATCGATTTATCGGCTGGGTGATACCCATAAAAGCCGATGGCGGATGCATTGAGTAATGCTTTTGGTGGAGTGGCCAACTGCTTTAAAAAATTAATCAACTGCTCTGTCAAACCGATTCTACTGGATCTCAGCCGTTGTTTTCTATCATCAGTCCAGCGTTTATCAACGATAGGTTCGCCTGCCAAATTAATGACAACATCAAATTCAGCGGCTTGTCCCAACTGGTCAAATTGACTGATACAAGCCGCTTGGTTATTCCAATGACTTGTCCACTGTTCAGGCTTTCGAGTTAATACAGTGAGTTTATAGTCACTTTTCAGCCATCGTTTAACCAGTGCTTGACCAATAAACCCTGTTCCACCTGTCATTAAAATTTTCATTGTTTCTGCTAAGTTGCCCTTAGTAATGTATGGCCTGTTGTCTGGGCCCTGAAGCGCTTGAGAAATAACTTGGATGATCCTTAGTATGGCATGCCAAATACTTAGATGATCAAGCTTGATTGATCATGTTCATCAAAAAATTATACAAAACAATAAATATCTTATACAATAAAACAAACATGTATAAGTTAAGGATATTACCTATGACTTTGCATTACCAAGCACCTCTCCAAGACATTGAGTTTATCTTTAGTGAGTTATTGAATAACGCCAAACTAGACCAACTCCCTCGTTTTGCAGAAGTAACCCCAGATCTTGTCATGGCTATGATCAGTGAGGGAGCCAAACTTTGTGAACAAGAGCTTTTCCTATGCTATGCCGAAGGAGACCAGGTTGGCTGTTTGTATAACCCCGGCGATAAAAGTGTTGAAACACCACCCAGCTTTAAGCAGGCTTACCAGCGCTATGTCACTGCGGGCTGGAATGGCGTAACCCTTGATGAAGCCTATGGTGGCCAAGCGCTGCCCCACCTAGTTGGTTTTGTGATGGAGGAGCTTTCCTGCGCGACTAATTTAGCCTTTAGTGCTTACCCTGGCTTAACTGGTGGAGCCATTAACTGTATCAGTGCCCATGCCAGCGAAACGTTAAAACAACATTATTTACCCCCAATGGCCGAAGGTAAATGGTCTGGCACCATGTGTTTGACTGAGCCACAATGTGGCACTGACTTAGGGTTAATCAAAACCAAAGCGACTCCCTCTAATGATAGCGACCAGTTTCGTATTACCGGCACTAAAATCTGGATCACCTCTGGAGAACATGATTTAACCGATAATATTATCCATCTGGTGCTTGCTAAACTGCCCAATGCCCCTGCCAGCACAAAAGGTATTTCCTTATTTCTGGTACCCAAACAATTACCCGACGGCAGCCGTAATGGGGTTTCTTGTGGTGGGGTGGAGCATAAAATGGGACTTAATGGCTCCGCCACCTGTGTAATGAATTTTGAAGATGCTATTGGCTGGTTAGTCGGCCCACCACATGGCGGCTTGCGTTGCATGTTTACCATGATGAATAACGCACGACTGATGGTGGGTTTGCAAGGGTTAGGGCTTGCTGAAACCGCTTACCAAACCGCACTCACCTTTGCCAAAGAACGCCTGCAAAGCCGAGCAATCACCGGCGCCAAGTTTCCTGAATTACCTGCCGACCCAATTATTGTCCACCCTGATGTACGACGGATGCTGTTAAGACAAAAGGTGATGAATGAAGGTAACCGAGCCTTAGCCTATTGGGTAGGCGTAGAAATTGATATCAGTGAATATCATCCAGATAAAGCAGAGCGTCAACAAGCAAACGATTTTATCCAGCTAATGACACCCGTGGTAAAAGCTTTTTTAACAGATGAAGGCAGCCTCTGCTGCAACCTTGCTTTACAAACGTTAGGGGGAGCCGGTTATACCAAAGACTGGGGGATTGAACAGCTAGTCCGCGATGTAAGAATAACCCGTATTTATGAAGGCACTAATGGTATTCAAGCATTAGATTTAGTAGGTAGAAAACTGCCGCTCTACCAGGGACGTTTGTTTGCTGTATTATTAACCAAAATAAATCAATTAATTGAGCCCTATACTGATAGCCCTCACTTTGCTCAACAACAACAAACAATCAACCAGCTAAAAGAAACAACTCAGTGGTTAGCCATCAATGGCAGTAAAGACCCAGAACAAGCCGCAGCTGTGGCTACCCCTTATTTAAGGCTGGTTGCCTTGGTCTGCTTAGGCGCCCTATGGCTCAAAATGGCAGCACTGGCTAAGCAGTCATTACGGCAAGACACCTTTCAGAAAGACTTTTATCAAGCCAAAATTAAATCCGCCCATTTCTTTTTTAGTAAAGTTTTACCGGAAGTTGAATTTCTTTGTACTGATATTCATTCCGGTAAAACCAGTTTAATGGATTTTGAGTTAGATGAGTTCTAGCACCTATTTAATGTGGTTTCGTAGCGACTTACGCGTCAGCGATAATACCGCTTTATATGAGGCTTGTAGCACAGGCCAAATCATTGCTGTTTATTTACTATTTCCTGAACAATGGCAACAACATGATGACTCACCAAACAAAGTCAAGTTTCAGCTTGCTCAGATCAGTAATTTACAACAAGCGCTGAATAAACTTAATATTCCATTATTGATCAAAAAGCTTAATCACTTTAATGAAGCTGCAGATTTTCTGATAAGCACCGCCAAACAGTATCAATGCCGTGGTTTGTTTTTTAATGAAGAATACGGGGTTAATGAAATCAATCGAGACCGGCAAGTTCATCAGTCTTTTCATCAGGCGCAATTAACTTGCCAAAGCTTTACCGACCAGCTGTTATTTACTCCTGGCACTATAAAAAATCAGTCGGGTAATTTTTATAAAGTCTTTTCTCAATTTAAACGAAAGCTTTATGAAAAATTAGCAGGGATTAATCGGTTGCCCCTTCCGACCCCAGTCAAACAAAAAAGCCTTAATATAAAATTAGTTCAAGACAATCTTGACATAGATTTTTGCAATAAAGCCATTACCAAATTGTTTGATCATTGGCCTATAGGAGAAGCGACAGCCCAACAACGGTTACAGCAGTTTATCAACCATAAAGTGGTAGATTACCAGGAAAACCGTGACTTTCCCGCTCAACCAGCGACTAGCCAGCTTTCACCCTATTTAACTGCCGGGATGATTTCCATTCGACAATGCTTACATGCAGCACGGAGCGCCAATCAAGGGGAATTCGCTTCAGGCAATCCTGGAATTACTTGTTGGATAAATGAGCTTATCTGGCGAGAATTTTATAAACATATTCTAGTCGGATTCCCTCAAGTATCTAAACACCAGCCTTTTTTAGCGGAAACTCAACTTATTCCCTGGTCTCATGACAGTGATCTGCTAAAAGCTTGGCAGCAAGGCAAAACTGGATTTCCAATCGTCGATGCAGCCATGCGACAACTGGTAGCAACTGGTTGGATGCATAATCGATTGAGAATGATCGTCGCCATGTTTTTAACCAAGGATTTGATGCTAGATTGGCGGCTAGGCGAAAAGTTTTTTATGCAACATTTGATAGACGGTGATTTAGCGGCCAATAATGGTGGCTGGCAATGGTCAGCATCAACTGGCACTGATGCTGCCCCCTATTTTCGAATATTTAACCCCACCAGCCAATCAAAGCGATTTGACCCACAAGGCCAGTTTATTAAAGCGTTTGTTCCTGAACTACAGCCAATCCCTGCAAAGTATATTCATCAACCCCAAGCGTATTTACAGCAAAACCAGCTCCACCAGACTTATCCCGAGCCAATAGTAGACCATAGCTTGGCAAGGGAACAGGTGCTAACCGCCTTCAAGCAACTCAAGGAGGTCAAGTCATGCCTGCAGTAAATTATGAAGAAATATTAACCACCTTTAAAGCTCGCTACCTTTCACTGAATTCGCACAATTTAAATCAACTCAGCATTATGTATACCGATAATGTTGTGTTTATTGACCCGGTCAATAAGTTTACCAATGTAGCCTCTCTACAAAACTATTTTGAAGCCTTATATCAGAACTTAACCTCCTGTACATTTAAGTTTGAAGAGGAGACCTATATAAATCCACAAGGTGTTGCTACTATCCCCTGGCAACTGACTTACAGCCATTTAAAGCTGAACGGCAACCAACCCATTCAATTAAATGGCATTAGCCTGGTTAAATTTTTAGAAAATGGCAAAGCTTTTTACCATCAAGATTATTTTGATCTAGGTAGCATGCTTTATGAACATATTCCTGTGCTTGGCTATTTAGTAAAGAAGCTAAAGCACAATATCTAAAAACGGTTTTATATAGATGAAAAATAAAACCCATGCACTTATTATCAACGCTCTATTATTTCAACTGGGCTGGTTCAGTTGTATATTAGGAGGCAATTACATTGCAGTGGTTTGTCTGGCCACTATACTAGCCATTCATTTTTATTGGATTGGTAATTGGCAACAAGAGCGCGAGCTTTTAGCAACAGTTTTATTAGTTGGAGCAAGTATCGACAGTTTTTGGATACAGCTAGGGGTTATTATCAAACCAGGTACTCAAACAGCATTAGTTCCATTATGGCTAGCCTGCTTGTGGGTAATTTTTGCTACCACCCTCAATCATAGCCTGGCCTGGTTCAAATCCCATAAGCTTATTGCCATACCTGTTGGAGGCATTGCCGGTTGTGCCTGCTATGCGGCAGGAATACAACTGACTGAGCTTAGTTTAAGTCCCAATGGCCAGCCCATTCAAGGTGATAAAACAACCAATCTGTTTTATAAGTGAACAGGCTAGGAATACCGTTATTTATCCTT
>NZ_JAPMOU010000037.1 GCF_028858535.1 Spartinivicinus poritis | reverse complement strand
TCAAATGCCTGGCCACTAGTCCGTTTAAGCGGGTTAATTATGGATAAGCGGTTGCTGTTCGGGTCGTAGGTAAACGTGGTTTTCTTACCGTTGGCACTAACGCTTTCAATAATTCGGCCTAGCTCGTCGAATACTTGTCTATGCTGCTTGGCTATGGTGCCGTTCATGTATTTAATGGTTTGCTTGGTGATATTGCCCATATCATCAAGCTCATACTCGATACGCTCCCCTAAGCCGTTATACGTCGCCTTTAGCCTAAAAAATGCATCGTATTCGTAGTTAGTCTCAGTACCATCTGGCCGGTTAATTTTGGTGACTAAGCCAGTAGCATCATCATAAACATAAGTAGTGGTTAAATCGCCAGCACTGCTTTTTAAAGTGCTAGTTTTTAAGCGTCCTTGCTCATCATAAGCAAGCTTGGTAACAATGCCATTGACATCAATTAGAGTCTGAGGCAAGCCGTAATAGTCGTGAAAATCCTTACTTTCTGTTGTATGGCCTAATGCATTAGTAACCTTAGTTAAATTACCTTGCTCATAGTCATAAGTGGTTATGTCCTCTACATCTTTCCGAGGACCGTCAACGGTTTTAACCTGGCCGTGGGTGTCGTAGGTGTAGGAATAACTGAGTATTTCGTTTTGCTCCGCGTTTGCGTGAACCATAGGAAGTGCACTGGTTAGCCCCAATGCAACAATTAATTTTTTATATTTCATGTTTAACCTAATTTATTTTCATTAATTATCTGGCATTAAATTAAAATCATTCTTTTATTAATTAGCCTTACCAGCCTACTTTTAAGCGTCCATAACGATTGGTTGAGAAGTACTTAGTGCCGTTTGCAAAATTCAGCTCTATATTATTGCTAGGGCCAGTGATCTTAATGTAACCATTAAGAGAGCATCTTGAAGTAATGTTGCTTGTACACCTGCACGAGCTATTAAAACTTAAAACATGCTTACCTTCGTCTAATAAAATACGGCTATTTTGAACAGGAATACCATTAACAGTGATTGGATTCTCTCTGCATGACCAAGCTCCGAAGTTGTACCAGGAACGAATATGAAATGATTTCAACGGTTTGACATCAGGTGGACCTGTTTCGATAGGCACTTCTATAGGTTCTTCAGGTTCTACTGGCTCTTCTGGTTCCACTAGTGCAGGATCAACACTGCCGTCATGAGGGTTAATTTGATGGTCACTATTTATTTTTTTGCGAGTGATTTTATTGTGGACTCGCCCTTCATCATCATAAGTAAAAGCTTGGGTTTTGTTGCCCTGGTTAATGGTTAGTGGAGTGTCAAATGTATCGTGCCATGTTGTGTAGAAAACTCTTTCTTGTTCAGTTCCTTCTGCCTCAACTCGTTTAACTTCTAGCCCTCGCGCATTATGTTGAAAGGTAGTTTTATTGCCTTTCCAATCGGTTTGCGACTTAATCATACCATTAGGGTAATAGGTATAGTTTTGGTTGGCTGCTATACAGTTTTTTGACTTATGGCCTTCAACTTTGGTGATGTTGAAAGCTGTTGGGTAAACCTCATAGTGATAGGTTGTTTTCTTCCCTAGCGGGTTGGTAACAATCGTTTTATTTTCCTTAAATTCATACGTGAACTTATTTACAACTGTTCCTTCCCCTGTCTTTTCTCCAATTTGGCTATAAGCAACTCGTCCTTCTTTATCATATCCGTAGCGTGCCAGCTCTTTATTGTTTTTTAAGCGTTTGGTCAGTGCATGAGGGTAGCGGGAATCATCAAATTTAAATTCGTAAGTATCGTTTTTGTGGGTAATGGTGCTTAGGTTGCCTTTGCCATCGTAGCCAAAACTAACCACATTATCTTGACCAACCAGGGCTAAAGACTTAACAACGCCATTGTTTAGCTGCACATCAACCGCAGTACCATAGTGATCTTGTACCTGGCTAATTACACCACTACTTGTATAAATTAACTTGGTGACGAACCCTCTAAACTGAGTGATAGCCGTTAACTGCCCTCGACTGTTAAAGTGCAGTTTTCGCTTGCTAGTTGTGTCTTTTAACACCCATCCATCAGTGGCTTTTACCAGTTCAAAATTGACATCAATACGCGCCCATTTATGACCTTGTTTATATAGGTGCAAAATCTGGCCGTCTGGCATTTGGATTACTGCTTTGTTGTCATTAACAGTGACATGGGTATCAAGTAGTGATGTGCGGTTTTTACCGAATAAACCGCTTACAGAGGACTTACTGTTGTAGTGAATCGTATTGTCTATTTTTATATCAGCTAACGGTAGGTTAAATGGCTGGTATTTATTGCCTGTGGTCACGTTGACGGGATTATTTTTAAGGTTACCACTACAGAGCTTGTCGCCTAATTCCTCCTTTTGTGGTCTTTCAAGCTTGGCTGTTGCTGGTACTTCTGGTGGCTCTACATTACCGAGATCAACTTCATAAATTTTTACAGTATTTAATAAATAGACTTTGCCTGAGTAACTAGCGCCACTACGGTAAGAGCAGGATTTTGATACTGTACCATTGTAGATATTTTGATTTTGTCCAAAATAATTATAATCAATGATAGCCACACGGTCGTCACTGAAATAAGCTCTAATACCCCTTTGTCCACCTCTTTTTATAATATGGGGACAGCCTCTAATGTCTGCATTCCAAACATAATTGACAGCTTCTGGTGACTCTATAGGTTGCACATAGGGTCTAAAAGCATTATCAGCATAGACCCAGTAACGCTTACCATTTGCGCTGCCTGCTTTTAAAAACATTAAATTATCAGCAATAGATCGGCGGCCATAAACTTTTCTTGCTTCTACTGCCGCCCAATTTAGAGCTTGTTTAAAGGTAGGAAATGGGTCTGATTTTACATCTCCAACTGCAATATTATTTTTTATTATGGCTTTGGTTGCCACAAATCCCGAACGTGCATAAGTATTATTAGCTGAAAATAGCAATGAGGTGCCTAAGCAAAATAGCGCTAGGCTTATTCGCTTCTTCATAAGAATAAGTTACCTTTTAACTTTTATTTTTGGTTGTTTTTAATGTTGGTATTGTTGCTTATAGCGTCTAGTTACTGAGTAGTAGATATTTGTGACTGCACATCCATCTATTATTCTCCTATACCAAAGTGCAATTTCACTTTAATGTTTTTAGCTGATTAAGGTATTGCATCTTTATTATCCAATACCACTGTTTACCGCGCCAAAGTGGTCCTGGATGACTGGCCAACCAAGCCACCGTACGTTGATATTCGAGGCTTATAATATAGTGGTGGTATAAGTATCAACAAAGGTTACCGCCCCAAGAGCAACTTCGGTTTTTTCTTTCCAACTTTTATTATTTTTTACAGCTAATATTTATTAACTGGATAAAGCTTTGCTGGTATGAATAATTTATGCACTCCCATGCTAAGGAAGTGGATGATATCTGCTTAGATGGTAGGAAAACTGCTGTTAAAATATAATTCCTTTTCATAATACACCTAGTAATTAATTCTTGAATAAACGATCCAATATCTACTGCTTAAAGACCTGGTTATTATAGCTCACCTGCACCTGACAATATCAGGTGAAATCCTTCACTATTGTAAGACAACTTACTACTAGATACTCCATGTCTTACTTCACCACAGGTATAGTGAAACTAAGTAAATATTTATAAATTAAGTATCGCTTCTGCTTTCGATAAATTTTTTTCTCTTTTTAATGCAAAGTAAGCATGCATTAATTTTTCATGCCTTTTATTGCAGGTTGCATGGTATGACAAAAGACCTAGCGTTAAACTATTACCTTGTTTGATAGGCTGTTTTTGCTCTTCTGCTTTTAGTTCATCTAATATCCACTTTAGTAGGTTCGACGAACAACTTTCAGCGTTGTTATTGGTTCTTACATATTCCACTGGCTATTATCCCTCAATTTACTACACCCTGTATACACTTTAAATAAATCTTTTAATTTAATTTACACTCATTTATCACATTCATAGTTGATAATTTCCTCCATCTTTCCAGCCTTTTATAGACACCACCAGTACAAAAACGACAGTAATCACTAGATTCCATAGGTTTCCCTCATTAATCAAGCTAAGTGCTAAATAAATAGCAAACATGCCACCAATAGCGCTTAGCACATCAAACATCCATTTCATTTTTCTAAATCTTCTACATTAATTGGTACACAGTTAAGTAGCTATCAACGACTGGCCTGTTGATAGTTTATTGTTTCTACTTTTATTATTTTTAACCTGAGCAGTATTATAGTAACGTCAATAGTTAATAAGCTCTATCACACCACACTCGTTTTATTACTACGACTGCCTTTAACTACTATTTTTGCTTTCCTCATTATTGACTCAGTAAGTAGGTGCAGCTTATTATTCCTACAGAAATATATAAGGCAAACAATGTGCCAAATTATAAATATTGCTATAGACTAGTATTGAAGCGCTTGGGGATTACTTAGCACCAGAATAATCCAAAATATTTAGTGTTCGAAAATGAACGGTTAGCGTTCGATACCGGACACTTTGACCTGGAAAAGCCAGTACATGGAGTAACAGAACGTTGAAAGCACCAATGAGCAAAGACAATTTATCCAGCATTCTTATCGTTGACGACGACAAAGAAACACTTACTTCCGTCAAACTATTACTTAACTCGTCTTTTGATATCATCCAACTTTGTGATGAGCCAAAACAGATACCAACTTTTTTAGATAATACAACTTATGATGTCGTTTTACTAGACATGAACTTTTCGCCTAACAGTTGTACAGGTGCAGAAGGTCTTTATTGGCTCTCTGAGATTAATCACATATCTCCAGAAACGCGGGTTATTATGATGACCGCTTATGGCGAAGTTGACCTTGCCATTCAAGCCCTGAAAAGCGGTGCCAGTGATTTTATTGTAAAGCCTTGGGATAAGACTAAATTACTGGCTACAGTAACCGAAGCTTACAAATTCAAAACCTCAATTAAAAAATGTACGGAAAATGTAACGAAATGTAAATCAGTTAAGTCTCACCTTCGTCAACCCTCAGAACAACCGATAATTGGTCAGTCACCTATAATACAACAAGTGTTGAATACTATTTATTTGTCAGCACCAACAGATGCCAATATTTTGATTTTAGGTGAAAATGGTACAGGTAAAGGGTTAATTGCCAGAGAAATACATCAACAATCGAGTCGCAACAAATCATCATTTATCTCCATTGATCTAGGCACTATTGCAGAAGGTCTATTTGAATCAGAACTGTTTGGTCACAAAAAAGGGGCTTTTACCGGCGCTACCCAAAATAGAGTGGGCCATATTGTTGAAGCTAATAAAGGTACTTTGTTTTTGGATGAGGTCGCTAATCTCCCCACCCAACTTCAAACCAAATTACTCAGCGTATTATCACAACGGGAAGTAAAGGCTATTGGTGCCAATCAAAGCAAGTCGGTTGATATACGAGTGATTGCCGCTACTAATTTACCTCGATCAGAGCTATTGGATAATACTCGATTTCGGCAAGATCTGTTGTATCGCCTGAATACCGTTGAAATCACATTACCCGCTTTAAGGGAAAGAAGTGAAGATATCCCCCTCTTGGTTGACTACTTCTTGGATATGTATTCACTTAAATACAACCGCTCAAAACCTCATATTTCAATGAAAACACTCAAGGCATTACAACGTTATTCCTGGCCTGGCAATGTTCGAGAGTTACAAAACAGTGTTGAGCGAGCTATTATTCTGAGCAACGAATCTGAACTATTTATTCGTGACTTTCAATTAGCAGCCAGCCAACCCAAAACTGAAGTTTCTATAAAAACACAAGCGCAAACTCAACCCCTGGAATTGGGCAACCTGGAAAAGCAGAGAGTAAAGGACGCCTTACAAAAATACACTGGCAATATTTCTCATGCAGCAAAAGAACTAGGGATATCCCGTGCAGCACTTTATAGAAGGATCGAAAAGTATGAACTCTAATATCTACAATCTATGTCAGACAAATAAACAGTCAAGCCCTGTCGATTCTCTTGATCAAGTACCAGTTGCACTATTAGCTGTTTATTCAAATGAGAATATTAAGCTACTCAACAGAGAAGCTTGTCTTCTTTTTCAGGAAGAGCAACTGGGAGGCACGCCAGCGCTAGATAGTACGGCCCAACAGGATATTATTAGTATCCAGCCAAATCAAAAGACCTTATCTTCAATCACTCTGGCTGATAAAACTATTCCAGTAATACTTTTGGCAAGTGAAGCTCGAAACAGTGAAGTCAGCAAGATTGTTTCAGTGCAACCTATTCAACAAGAGCTAGACATGCATGAAGTGAATGTTTGGCGAAATATAGCTACCTTATTTTGCCATAAACTGGGAAACATCATCACACCATTAGACATCTTTAGTAGTGCACTCAGTCAAGGACTTCCAGATAACCAAATGCAGCTTGAAGGTGTCAGCATTGAACAAGTGATGGGTAATATATTAAGCTCCACTAATAAACTAAAACTCTATAATAATGGACTGCAAAAAATCATCTCTCAACCTTCACCACGCTTTCAGAAAATTAACTTAAACTGGCTGCTAGGCACAGTTAATGATATCTGTGGTGAGTTGTGTATCGAACACAAAGTTACCCTAGTCACTAACCTATCTGATAGTAACCTAGAGATTCAAGGCGACCTTGTGTTACTTCAAGATGCTTTAATCCAGTTGGTGAATAACGCAGTCGACGCACTAGCCAACACAACTCATGGAAAAATCGAGTTGAACATCTTGCATACAGAACAAGGCAAGTCCGTAATAAATATAGCGGACAATGGGCCGGGTATCCCCCAAGAACTGATAGATAAGTTATTTCTGCCGCTATATTCAACAAAAGGTCACGGCAAAGGAGTTGGCCTTGCAACTGTACGACAAGTCATACATATACATAACGGAACTATCACTGCAACCAATAATAAGACAGGTGGTGCTTTATTTAGTATCGAACTCGACTGTTTAATAAACAACCAATAAATAGTATATCGGCTGAAAAGCTGATCTCAGCCAAATTAACGGAGTAGGCATATAGCTTGCATTTTTATCACTCTAACAGCGAGATAAAAGTTGAGTTAAATATCCTGCCTCTGCCTTGTAATAACGATACAATGAGGCTTCAGTATTAGAGTAATCACACAAAACAACTGTGCCTATAATTTAGACTATTTAATATTAGTTAAATGCTTGATTAATCATAATTGGCTTGGTACTGTGTAGATCTTATTCATAAAATAGTAATATTGCTCTCAGAAAGCCAACGTGATTGAAAAGGAGTTTTGATTTATTTAATCGCAAAAATGATAACTATTGGATTGTTAGTCAGTGATAAGTAGATGAGCTGCAAGTGATATGAGTAAATGCTGCTACTCAGATAATAGTCAGGGGTAAACTGCACCCCTTAAAAATCGTTTTCGGCAAACAGCAACCTAGGCTTAATCGAATAATAGCTAAACAACGTGAATTTTTCGATCTTACTCTCTTTACTAACGCTCATCGCCATGTAACTGGAATGTATTTCCCATGCTATTTCCTCCTTTTGAGTAATAATTAAGTTACTTATATAGAGTATGGCATGTTACAAATTAGCACACAATCTTAACAACTCAATAAATCAAGACTTAACAAATGGTTAAGTTCATTTTTTCTGTTTGTTTATACTTACTCTTTATGAAAACTTATCAATTAGGATTATTTAGTAGTACTTCGTTTCGTACTGCCTAAATTAAGTAAACACTAAGCATACTATAGACATGATTCAGAAGGAACTTATATGTCCAGTATTTATACTGACAAGCTATTAAGGCAGTTTGGTCGCACGGATGGTTTGTTAAGCGGCGGCAATATGGCAACAGGCCTAATTGTCTACTGCATTATTGCCACAACAGAGGGATTTGGCCGAGAAGGAATTGTACTTTCTACATTTTTATTATTTTTTTTATCAGCAATTTTAGAAATCCCGACAGGGTATTTAGGTGACCGCTTTGGCTGGAAGTTTTCTGTTAGGTTAGGTCTTTTCTGTGATTTTGCAGCCACCTTGTTTTTTAGCTTAACGGTTATTTGTGCAATTTACGGCTTATATACTCTAATGTTAATTTTCTTAGCCTTGCGCCAGCTTTGTAGTGCACTTAATGGTGCATTTACCAGTGGTTCATACCAAGCAGCTTATCAACGTTGGTATCAAGACAAGCTCAAGGAAAACGATAGCTCAATCAATAATGCCCCTCCACTTTTTCTTTCCAGCTACAAGTACGGTATATTGATCCGTTTAGGACTACCATTATTTGCACTTGGACTTGGCTTATTACTACAAACAAAGCAGTTTACTTATATAGCAAAGGAATATGTAACACTTATTCCTTTAGGACTAATCTTATACATTCTTATGATTCAAGTCTTAGCCTACTTTAAAATGGCTAAAGACCTGAATTTTAAAACCATATCTATTAAAGATGGAAATTCAACCCAAAATGTAACAGTAACTAAGTTATTTTTATCCGCACAAGCTACATTACCTGTTTTATGCACTTATGCTTTTGCTCACCTTTTTTTACAAGTTACTTACATGTTTTTAATTGGTGAGTCTTACTATCTATTTAAGGATGCTGATCTACCTCAAATATTAGTTTGGGGCGGTGGTATGGGAGCTGCTGTTATCAGTAGTTTTTTAGGAATAGCTATATCTCGCTTTTTTATTCCTTGGTTATCTATACAACCAGGCCTTCGGGCTATTCGATGGCTAGGTACTCTCGCTTTAGGTTTTTTATCAGCGGTAGTAGCAATATCTTTTTACAGTGATATTTCAACAATTGCCAAACTTTCCTGTATGTTCTTAGTGATACTAATTGCGGACCCCATTTGCTTTGCCTTACGTGCTGAAATCACCTCTGATAGCCATCGTTTTGTTCCTGATGAATTTAAAGCCAGCTGGTTTAGTGGTGGCTCCTTACTAGCACGATTAACCTACGCAATGATTGCCGGGCTGATTTTAATTGCAGGGGTACCCCATATGGGTATTTTTGTCATGATGTCAGTATTGGGGGTTATTGGTGCTGCCCTCGCTGTAATTAACTATAAAAAAGGAGAAAACGTCAGTAAATTTGAGCGTGCCAGCTTAAAAAAATGCTTAGGGATGGTGATTGGCATTATGTTCTTTATTGCCAGTTTTGTCGTATTTTTAAGCGAAACCTGGTACTTCGTTAAACAAGCCACTGAAGCACAACGTCAGCAAGACCAGGTCATTACAGAACAATATGCTGGACAGTTCTCTCTTATAGAAAATACCTCGCAAGCCAGTCAATTGCTCCATTCACTTAACATTATGGCAAATGTCGACTGCGTAGACATTAATATTGATCTAATTCAACAAACGTCTTGTGATACAAGCCAATCAACTTATTCTGTTTCTAAGGATATCTACTTCAACTCACTGATTAAACAAAATCAACGGGGTTCATATACCATTTTTTTTAATGACTCAATAATCCATCAAAAAACCTTAAAACACTTGATTATTGTGGCAACTATTTATGTTGCTTTTGTTCTCTTGATGTTTAGTATCACCTACCGCATTGTCAAACGTATCTGCAGTGAAGCCACGATGGTGTTAGATATTGCCATGGATAAGACATCAGACAAACTCAAGGATACTAATGGCGAAGAGCGTTACTTTATTGATGAGTTTGCCATCATGGCCAACAAGTTTAATGACTTTATTGAAAACGAAAAACGTATGGCCAATTTGGAAGGGATTAACCAAATGGCGGCACAAGTGGCCCATGACATCCGCTCTCCCCTCACCGCGCTGGAACAAATTGCTGAACATTCTGCTGAAGCGATTCCTGAACAAAACCGTATAGTTCTTCATAGTGCAATCGAGAGTATGAGTGATATTGTCAATGGTTTGTTAGTCGTTGAACGAGAGCAAAGTGTTGATAAAGATCCCGCCAAACAACAAATTTCCAAACAGTTGCTATCTACCATCCTAGAGGAAGTGATATCAGAAAAACGCATTCAATATCGCCGCCAAACTGAGGTCGCTCTTCAACTGCAAATTGATAGTGATGCCTATGGTACCTTTGTGAATATACATGCCAACTCGCTACGACGAGTGCTGTCTAATTTACTCAATAACTCAATAGAAGCCATAGGTGAACAAACCCAGATTAGTATTCAAATAACCCTGAAAGTATTAAACAATAAGACAGTCATTACCCTGACTGATAATGGCCAGGGCATTCCTAATGAGCTTATAGATAAAGTCTTAGAGCGTGGGATCAGTATGGGGAAAACAGGTAACACCGGTTTAGGCTTGTCTCATGCTAAATCAACCATTGAACTATGGAAAGGTAAATTTACTTTAGAGTCCAACCCTGGTGTTGGCACACAAATTACGATTGTCCTCCCCATCCAGCCTGCACCTGAATGGTTCTTACCCTTCTTACTACTACCCGCTAATGCACAGCTAATGGTGTTAGATGATGATGCCAGTATGCACAATGTTTGGCAGAGCCGGTTAGCCTCACTGCCATTAAAGGAGTCTTGTATTGATGTATATTACTTCCGTAATGAAGCACAAATCGGGGAATTTTGGCAACAACAAAAAGATGCTAATCGTCCTTTGGTCTTATTATCTGACTACGAACTACTAGGGGAGTCCAAAACTGGATTGGATATTATTGAAATGATCCCCGCAAACGCCAGTACTCGTATTCTAGTAACCAGCCATTATAAAAGTGCCAATGTACAAGAACGCTGCTCAAAACTAGGGGTTAGAATTCTACCCAAATCCTTAGTAAATTGGCTTTCCATTGAGGTAGCCCCATGGGAATCCGTTCGCTACGATGCGGTACATGTTGATGATTTTAAAACCATACGAACGGCTTGGAAATTAGAAGCCCAATTAAACGGCGCAAAACTACTGTCACTATCCAGCCCAACTGAGTTTGAGCAGTATGCTGAGCACATAGATAAAGAAACCCCTGTTTATATTGATGATGAGTTTTTAGACTTTCCCATCAGAGGCAGTGAATGGGGTAAAACTTTATACGAATTGGGCTTTAAACGACTCATATTAAGTACCGGTGTGGCTCCACGAAATGCCGATGAAATGTATTGGTTTGAGTCAATTTCGGATAAAGAGTCACCATGGACAAAAGCCAGACAAAAAGTCGAACTGGAAAGAGAGAATAGCGCTTAATATTATTTAGTTTTTGAACGTTGTCGTAGCACTTCAATATAATAATAATGGTCTGATTGATGACTATTTTATATGAAGTGCTGCCCCCTCATAATGGTTACTTCCCTACTCTCACTTTGGCTTAACTTATTTTATACAACACACCTTTTTATTTAAGCTTCTCCTCAGCATTAAAGCACATCATTTGTTTTTCTTATATCATACTGCATTTAAATTATTTATTTCTTAAACATACTCATTCTTAAATACATTACTTTTTTAATAAATTTTAAATAACTGCAGAGTATAAGTGGCTTTCTTTTAAAAGCCACTTAAGAATGCTTTAAAAGCTTTCTAATTACACCTGCTCAGTTTCCAGGTTACTTGGGATCACTGCCTCTAGCATTGCGGGCTTCCAATTTAGTTTCTTTTCGATGGCACGGATCATTTCGCCAGCAATATCTCTGCCTGTGGCAGTTTCGATGCCTTCAAGCCCTGGTGAAGAATTTACCTCTAAAAGCAACGGGCCTTTATCTGACCGAATAATATCGACACCCGCTACTTTTAAGCCTAGCGTTTTCGATGCTTTTATTGCTAGTTTCTTTTCTTCAGCCGTTACCTTGACCACTGACGCAGTTCCTCCCTGATGGATATTAGCTCTAAACTCACCGGGTGACGCCTGACGCTCAATGCTGGCAACGACTTTGCCATCAATAACAAAGCAACGTAAATCTTTCCCACTGGCTTCTTTAATAAATTCCTGCACTAATAAATTTGCCCTGAGTGATTTAAAAGCGTTAATCACACTTTCGGCTGCTTTTTTAGTTTCAGCCAGCACCACCCCTCGTCCTTGTGCCCCTTCCAACAGCTTAACAATCAAAGGCGCTCCACCCACCATTTCAATCAGATCATTAGTATCCATGGGGGAATTGGCAAAACCAGTGGTAGGAATATCTAGCCCATTTTTTAACAGCAGTTGTAATGAATATAACTTATCTCGGGACTGGGTAATGGCTTCAGCCGAGTTTAACGTATAGGTATCTAAACTTTCAAAATGGCGAGTTAACGCACAGCCATAAAAAGTAACACTGGGTTTAATTCTAGGAATGACCGCGTCAAGACTACTAAGTAAGTGACCACCTCGATAATGTACTTCAGGATTTTCCGCATCAAGCTTCATATAACACTGCTTGATATTAAGAAATATCATTTCATGGCCACGTTCTTCCCCCGCTTCCATTAAACGACGGTTACTGTATAAGTCTGGATTACTCGCTAATAACCCGATTTTTAGCCCACTCGTCTGGTTTGAGGTAGCGCCATAATACTCATTCAGTTTGTCTGTACTCAGTTCTCCTAAACAAAAGCTACTGGAAGGATCAACCAGCATTCTGCCAATCATTGCCTCCCGTCCCAATAGCATCCGATACCCCATTGAGTCACGATTAGCCAGCGTTAACTCGATAGGCCATTGCTGGCCATTAATATTTAGTGTCGTTTGGATGACATAGCGCTTTTCGCTAATACCTGTGGAGCTTTTTATTGAGCGACGATCAACAACCTTAGCTTCACATCGAATCGTGACTTTACGGTTATTTTGTAGTGGGTGTACTTCAAAGCTTACCCATGGCTCTGTGCCCTTCCTAAAGGTATTAATATTAAATGCATGTAGCGAGGAGGTTTTAGCACCGGAGTCAACACGTGCCTTGACTGCCGGAATGTGAATGTCAGGAAAGCTGCACCATTCTTCACTTCCGACAATCAATTTGTTGAATTCTCCATTTGTCATCTTTAAATGGTCTCCAGTGATTTGGTTTTCATATAAAAATTTTAATAAAGAAAACCAGTGTTTGATCACAAACACTGGTGTGATGATAGTAAGAGCACCTCTAATAATTGTTTACAGCCTCTGCGCAAGTCGACAGGGTCTATTAGAGGTAGCCTAAGAAACGATAGAACAGAGCTGAATGCTAGCCCAAGAAGGGGAAAGAATACAACAGATATAATGTGGCCAATTAGTATTGGCCACACACTATTTTTAATAGTGGCTATTTACATAACCATTTTCATCGTTACTTAGCCATATTCTTCAATACTATCGTAATAAGACCGACTGTGATCACAGTAGTACACAGAGCTAACGATTGGAATATCTCGGGTCTTGTTTAAATACTTAAGCCAGGTTTTCTCATAAAACGTCTCAGCCTGTTTATGACCATTGAGCACATCTAGCAGCGCCTGCTCCTGCTCAGTCTGAGGCTCTCTAATGCCTGTACTTAGTTGATTCAGGCTTCGACCATAATAGCTTAGAAAGTCAGCCTCACTAACCGAGAAATCACCACAACGGTGAAAACCATGGAAATAGTTTACATCGTCAAACCACGCAGCATTGCTGCGAAAAAAACCAGTAAGATCATATTGCCCTTTCATGTCACACTACCCATAAGTAAGACATACCCACTACACTGACTTTTTAATCACTAATGGAAATTCTGTAAAATGAAATTTTTTTCTCGTCAGGAGTAATATTTGTGGATACAGAGCTGCTCAGAACCTTTCTTGAAGTACAGAAAACTCGCCACTTTGGTAAAGCAGCGGAAAACCTCTATTTAACCCAGTCTGCGGTTAGCGCCAGAATAAGACAGTTAGAGGTACACCTAGGCGTACCTTTATTCAGTCGTCATCGCCACAACTTAAAGCTCACACCTGGTGGGGAGAGGCTATTGCCTCATGCTGAAGCTGTGCTAACTGCTTGGGAAAGAGCCAAACAAGTTGCAGTTATCAACGAAACCCAGCAAGCACAAATTGCTATTGGAGCTACACCCAATGTGTGGGATATTCTCTTACATGAAAACATTAACCGGGTGTTTGGTAGTACCCCTAGTTTAGCTATCCGTGCAGAAAGCTTGAGTACTGAGATAATTCCAAGGCGCCTATTAGAAAGGTCTCTGGATCTGGCCATAATACTAGACCCACCCAAAGTTGATGAACTGTCGTATGAAATGCTGACAAGCTTAGAGCTTGTATTAGTAGGAACCCACATCGCCTACCAAGATGGTAAACCCCAAATAGACCGTTGGGTTATGATGGACTGGGGAGTACGCTTTGGTATCGAGCTTAGTAAACAGCTAACTAACCCGCCTCCCCCTATCCTCCACACCAACAACACTCGAATTGCATTAGACTTTTTATTGACCAGTGGAGGCTGTGTTTATTTACCTGTCAGCTTAGTCAGCCAGTATATTGAGTCTGGCGCTATCAAGGTATTTAAGAATGCCCCGGTTATTACCAGACATATATACGCCGCCTGGCACCTTTCTTCCGATTATCTTGAACAAATTGAGCAACTGACCAAGCAAATTAAAGGATATATTTGCGCGCCTGAGACAAAAAAGTGACTTAACAACAAAAGTCACTTTTTTAATCCACACTCTTTGCGAATAATTTTAAACCTAAAAATGCTTCATAGCTGGTGTATATTTTTATTATTTTTTTACAACTGAAATAAATCGTTGCTGATCAATAAAAATTAATTACTCACAAGCTATTCCAGGCACCACCCATTTATTTTCAGTACCATCCGGATTCTGCTTACATAAGCCTTTAGAAAACAGGTTTTCTAGATGATAACCAAAGCTGGTAAACTCAACCAAGCTTTGAGTACTTTGACGGGTTTGGTTGCCATACCGACCCAGTTCACCCAGCATAATAGAAAAATTAAAGCCTGTTTGCCCTTCTACAAATTGCTGGTCTGCTTCTTGTAAATTAATTGTTATTGGCCCACGTGGTCCTGGCACTGTAACATTTAAATATTCAACATCATATTTCCCATCAAAAAACTTCACTTCTTGGTTAAGCTCTGTTGGTGATAGGAAAGTCATCGCCGTTTTATAGTCTGTTACCTCAAACGTTTGAGATGCAAGGCCCCGGTTAACTGTAATTTTGCCAGGAAGAATATCATGCAAAGCTCGCATTACGGCTTGTTCTTCATCTGAAACACTGCCACTATTTGCTACTTCTGGCAGTGATTTACCACTAAACCGCTGGTATGACTCTTTTACCATACTAATAAAAAAGGTAACAGTTGCTTTTCTGGCAATTTCGTGAGCTTGCTCTTCAGTAAACCGTCTGGACATAAGCAAAGATGTTTTTTGCCCATAGTAAAAACTCACTAAACTCTGAGTAACTGTAAATACAGCGGCATTACTTGAGTTTTTACTATTACCACCCTGCCTGATTCTTTCACCATTGCCATAATCAAAAATAGTACTTAAATCAAATCGACCATTTTCTTCGTTGGTTTTCGTTCTTCCGTTCCATTGAAACAAGTCGTGTGAAGCAAGCCCCATTACTCCTATATCTAAAACCCGAATTGGCTCTTGCGCAAAGCTAGTAGAACAAAAAAAGGTTGCTAAAAAGGCAAGTTTTTTTTTCATTTTATAACCTGTATTCCTTGGTGATTAAAGTAAGAGCACTTCTAAAAAATCAGTGTTTAAAAGTGCCATTAATTAAGGAAGCCAAGCTTATAAAAAATGATTCTCATTTACAATAAATAAATGTAACCAAGTGTATCTGATAAATGAAAAGGGTATTCATAGGCGTTAACTACCTGACAAAACATACTTCTCTCGCCTTACTTGCTTTATGGGGAAGCCTTCCTCTGCTTGTAGTAGTGCTGCCGCTTCATCAATCATTGCTGGATTGCCACACAAAAATACAATGGTTTCTTCTGGGTTCAATTTCAATTCTGGCAACAGCGCTTGTACATAGCCTTGTTTTTGTCTATAGCTGTCATTTAAATGTGAGTAATCACAATCAAACACAGAATGATTAGCCATTTGGCGACTAAAGCATACCCAATAATGTACGTTATCGAATTCTGCAGCTAGCTCTGTAAAGTCTCGATGATAAAACAAGTGGGTTGGGGCTCTGACCCCCATTACAATATCAATTTGGTATGATTGTTGAGCCAGCTGGCGTAATTCAGGGAGCATTGCTCGATAAGGCGCAATACCCGTACCAGTCCCTACCAATACAATACGTTTAGGTAGCTGTTCTGGTAATACCAGTCTGCCATAAGGCCCTGCCATTTCCAATTGATCACCTGGCTGCATATTGGTTAAATATTGGCTGGCTCGCCCCCCTTCAATTAAGGCAACTGATATTTCTAGTAATCCTTGATGTTGAGCCAATACTGGTGTTGAAGCTATGCTATAACTTCTTTTGATAATTCGCTGCTGCCATGGGATTTGTAGTGAAATAAATTGCCCGGAAATAAATTGAAAGTTTTTATCAGGGAGTGAAAAACGAAAACCAACTACATTTTCAGCAAGTTCATATTGCTCTACCAATGTCATCTGATAAGTTGGCCCCATATTCACCTCCCTTTCTAGAACTATTCAGCTTTAACGACACCTCTAATAATGTTACCGCCAAATAAACTTATAAGCTATTTTTACGATTGCTATCGAAAGATAAATGATGTTCTTCCAGACTACGTAACATCTTTGCTAGACAAAATCGAATGGGCCTAACTAGCTCTAAATAAGCTTTGCTAAAACATTGCTCAGTAATTAGCTGTTGCTTTTTAGCACAGACTAAAAAATGACATCCTTCATCAAACAGTAATACCATGCGAATTAACTGCCAAACCGTTGGGTCATTCCATGGAATATCGACCATTTTTTTCTGTTTTGATAAAAAATTTAGCCAATTAAGCATCTCATTTTGGTAGTGATTTTTGATTTGAGTGACATAGTGGCTAAGTAAATGATGCTTTTCTTCTAAAAGCTTGTTCCATTCCTGACGCAGTTCATTGTGAATTATTAATTTTGCTCGATTATTAGGTCCTTGATAAGTATGACGCAAAATATCTGCAAGATAACTGACATCAGGCCTGTGCCTTGCAGCTTCTGGGTGAAATAACTGTTTATAACCTAGTGATGTTGAAAGTTGAACAACACCAAAGAAAGGTTTATCTGAAGTTGGGCTGACATCTAACATCCTTCATGATCTCCACTCAGTCCTCTTTTCTTTATTTTCCAGCTCACGTAATTATTAGAAACTGTTTCATGGTCATCTTCATAGCGATCATCATCCCCCTTATACTAACCCTAGGTTTCAGACCGCTGTAGATAAAAACCAGTAGTAAAAATTTGTGGTGCTAATATTTTCAGCATTCTGCCACTCCACTACTGCCGTTTATAGGAGCTAGCTCACAGCAAGCTGAGTCTTTACAATTCAATTTAAAAATTATGTTTGTTTCGACATTTCCCCTTAGAGAGCCATCAACCAGTGTTCTGCACTATCTGGTGAGTCCTTCAGTATTATGTAGTTATACTTCACTAACAGTGTTTATTAGGGCAACAAACCTATACTATAGTTCACTTGGTTTTCCCTAAGTGTTCAACCTGGAGCAAACTTTATGTCGTTACCCCCTGTTATCCTACAGGTATTTGCAGGCATTTATGGGTTATTAACCCTTGCATCTCTTGTCTGCTATGGGATCAGTTTGAAGCAAAGAGATGTTACAGAGCTTAAACAACGAATCGTTTCCTGGTGGGTAATGGTCTCGGTTATTTTAGCCTGCTTTGCCCTAGGGGAAGGCTTTACGATTGCCGCAATTGGCGTATTGAGCTATCTAGCCTTTAAAGAGTTTGTTTCCATAATCCCTACCCGTCGGACAGACCATCGGCCAATTTTTTGGGCCTACATCGCTATTCCCATCCAGTTTTATTGGATATATATCGGCTGGTACGGCATGTTTATTATCTTTATTCCTCTGTATATGATGTTATTTATCCCCATGCGAATGGTACTCATCGGTAATACCAAACAGTTCACCGTTGCTGCCAGCACCATTAATTGGTTGTTGCTACTCACTGTTTTTTCTTTAGGCCATATGGCCTTTTTAGTTCAATTACCTGTCAATGATAGTGCTCTGCCAGGCTTAGGGTTAGTCTTATTTTTATTGTTACTTACCCAGTTTAATGATGTTGCTCAGTTCACTTTTGGTAAACTCTTTGGTAAAAACAAAGTACTGGCAACCGTCAGCCCGAAAAAAACCATCGAAGGTTTATTAGGTGGTATTTTAGCAACCACCCTGCTGGCTGTACTGCTTGCGCCACTATTAACTCCCTTGAGCCTGACCTATAGTATCTGTGCTGGCTTACTGATCAGTTTGTTTGGATTTATTGGCGACGTTTCTATTTCTGCGGTAAAGCGGGACTTAGGGATTAAAGATGCAGGCTCTATGATACCTGGCCATGGTGGTGTTTTAGATCGTGTTGATAGCTTAATTTTTACTGCTCCTTTATTTTTTCATTTCATTCGTTATTTACATTATTAACAAATAATTTATAAAAAATCGGAAGTATTAACTAATGAAAAACTGGCTAAAAGTTTTATTTTTTGCATTACTGGTCAGACCAATTGTCTTTTTCATTATAGGCCTTAATGTTCATCACAAAAAAAATCTACCAGCTGAAGGCTCCGCTATCCTGGCTGCCAATCATAACAGCCATTTGGATACCTTAGTGTTAATGAGCTTATTTCCTCTTAAACAGTTATATCGCTTGCGTCCTGTAGCTGCTGCTGATTATTTTATGAAAAACCGCTGGGTTCGCTGGTTTTCATTACGAGTTCTAAATATTATCCCACTCCATCGAGATGGCTCTATTCCTAAAGAATCTCTATTAAGCGAGTGCCATCAAGCACTAACAGATGGTGATATTTTGATCCTGTTTCCCGAAGGCAGCCGAGGCAAGCCTGAACAATTAGGCGAGTTCAAAAAAGGGATTTTTCATCTAGCCAACGCCCACCCAACTGCCAAAGTTATCCCTGTTTTTACCTATGGCTTAGGTAAGTCACTTCCCAAAGGGGAAAAGCTACTGGTGCCCTTCTTTAGCGATGTAGTCATTGGCTCCCCACTTGACCAACATAACGACAGCCAGACATTTATGACAGCGCTTAACCAGCAAATGCAACAGCTTGCCAAGCAAGTTAATACAGGTCGGATTCTAGACTAGAAACAGCAAACAACGATAAGTGGTGCTCCATAAGCACCACTTATCAGCAACTTGCATTTTTTATCAGTAGAATTTATTTTACTGCCTATTTTTTAAATATGTTTCGGTAATTACTTACAAAAATAGGTGGGTTTCACAATTTATTCGTGACTCACTTAATATAAAATCGTTCAAAATTTAACCATGCAGACAAATTGTTACGTTACGAGGAATACATTAATGAAGTTTAGCCGTTGTATCGCAGGTTTATTCGCCATTGTTGCCTTAACATCAAACACATCATCCGCTCAATCAATTCACTTGGTGACTGAGCCCTTTCCCCCTTTAAATATGACAATTACGGATAGCACATATGGCCGTAACCAAAAGGTGACTGGCTTTGCCACAGAAATTGTTCGCGAAGTATTCAATCGTACTAGCAGTGATCTGGAAATTACTTTATATGCATCCTGGGATCGGGGCTTTAATAAAGCATTAACCAAGCAAAACTACGGTATTTATTCCACATTTAGAACCCCTGAACGTGAGAGTAAATTCAAATGGGTAGGCCCTCTATTTATGGAAGACTGGATTATTTTAGCCAACCCTAAAAGCAACATTAAAATCAGCAAATTGGAAGACTTAAATAAATATCGAGTAGGTAGTTTTGAGTCTGACTCAATTAGCGACTATCTCAAAGAAAAAGGCGTTAAAATAGAAACAGCACAAAATGATGTGGTTAATGCAACCAAATTAAAACTCAACAAAATAGATTTATGGGCAACCAGCTCACTATCAGGGCCATATATCGCTAAACGCCACCAGCTTAATTTAAAAAATGTGTACACGTTTAACTCAAATGGCTTATGGCTGGCCATGAACAAAAGCACAGATGATCAAACCATCCAACAGTTGAACGCCACATTAAAGCAAATGAAAACCAAAGGCGAAGTGAAAGAAATCATTAGCCAATATAAATAGTTGGCAACTGCCACTCATGGATGAGTAATCTATCCCCATGGATTGTTAAAAAGCCACTGCAACTGTAGTGGCTTTTTAGTTTTGCCTCTATGGTTTGCAAAAGGTATATTGTGCTCCATTATTCAAAGTATCAGGCTTAATATACAGTGGCACAACTTTACTTCTACTATTCCACCATGAATGCCGGCAAGTCCACGTCATTGCTGCAATCAGCTTATAACTATAAAGAACGCGGGATGAATGCCCTGCTATTCACTGCTGCTATCGATGACCGCTATACGATAGGTACAATTACCTCAAGAATCGGCTTGCAAGCCCCAGCACAACTATTTACTGAGTCTAGCAACTTGTTTACAGAAGTGGCCAACCTACATAACCAAGAAGCCATTGATTGCGTGCTATTAGACGAAGCCCAGTTCTTAACCCGTGAGCAGGTTCAGCAACTGTGCCATGTGGTAGATCAACTGAACATTCCTGTTCTTTGTTATGGATTAAGAACAGACTTTCAGGGGGAGTTATTTGAGGGCAGCCGCTATCTACTGGCTTGGGCTGAGAAGCTTTCTGAGCTAAAAACAGTGTGCCATTGCGGCAGCAAAGCTACAATGGTGGTTCGCACAGGTGCAGATGGGCAAGTCATAACCGAAGGGTCACAAGTAGAAATAGGCGGTAATGAACGTTATGTTTCTTTATGCCGCCTACATTTTCATCAAGCACAGCAAACCAAGTCGATTAGTTAGATTATGGTACGAACCAAGCTCTGTAGACCGATATTACCTCACTGAGTCTCGTCTAATTATTGCTTGTGAATGACTTGCTTTAACTTATCTTGACACTGATTGCTGGTTAAATAGACTTGGAAAAGGCCTAGTACTGCTGTGAATACTGTCGAAAACATTTGATTTATTATTAACTACCCCCTATAAATCATTCTGAACTCACATGAATAAGAGAGAAAAATGAGCACAGGCAAAGTTAAGTTTTTTGATTCAACCAAAGGTTTTGGTTTTATTACCCCAGATGAAGGCAAAGACCTATTCTTTCATATGTCAGAAATTCAAGGCCAAGAGCCTCGCGATGGCGATAAGGTAGAGTTTGAAGTAGGTCAAGGGCGGAAAGGTCCATGCGCGGTTAATGTTCGTGTTGTTGGATAGCTAAATGTAGCTTACTCTCAACGGGAAGGTCGTCATCAAATAAAACTGGTCATGTAGCGACAGCACCTGCCCGTTGTAAGCTAGTCGTGCCTTATGGCATAGAAATCTCCTATGCCCAACACTATTTTTAGTGCCAGATACACTTTCTATCAAAAATAGAATTAGTCAAGCATGACCTTTAAGTTAATATTTTACTGCACCAGTTTGTTGGATTAACTAGCTTTATTAACTGCACTTCCTTTGTAACAATTTCTTACAATTAAAGTTTTTTTATTTCAATATTATGGGTAAGCAGTGATGCTAAATATATGCCTTTTTAGCTTTAGTACGCCTGACTGTATTATAAGATTTGATTTAAATAGATTTTAATCCCATCAAACAATATTCAACTTAAATTCACTAATACAAGAAGTTAATATCTGCTATATTCCTCATCGACCGGCAATTTGTTAATTAATAAATTATTTGCATGATTAGTATAGAAGACAAGTAAAACCTATATCCAAAGCAAAGGGTATTACCAGCCATTATCTTAAAAGGGAATATTATGAATAATGCCAGAGCTTTAAATTCAGGCCAAGCTTTACTTCCTACAAACCCACAAGATAAAAAAAACATCAACGAAGGGCTAATTAGCCCAAATAACAAATATCAGCTTCAATATCAGAATGACGGAAATATTGTCCTTTATGAACAGTTAAGTAAAGACCCTAGAAAAGTAGTTCAAAATGGTGGCACAAACCATAAAATATCTCCAGCAACCTCATATGCAATTGTCGCAGGTAGTAAAGACCTAAATGGAAAGTATAACGGACGGTTAGTCATTGTTGATAATGGAAGTGCGTACTGGTATACAGATGCGCAAGGCCCTAACAATTGTAATCTTTATTTAAGTAATGAAGGGGATTTATACTTTGCTATGTCAGAAGATGGAAACAGAACCATTGTGGATGTTTCTAAAGGAACTTTTGTCAGTGCTGAAAAAAGAGCTAAAGCTAGCTAATTCGTCGTATAAATAGTATTCCATCTTTGAATCAGGAAGGTCTATTTTCCATCCTGATTCAATTGCACGACAATAATTGCTTCAATCCTTACTGTTTCTACCAAGTTAGCTCCAACCTAGTCATATACCGCTTGCTTAGCTTTGCTCTAAGCCCTAACTATCAACCCATATCAAAGGAGCCATAGATGTGGTTACCGTTGCCTGCACACCTATTATGTTAGTAAGTTTTAACATCAAACTGTAACCTGTTTATCTGCTGACTGTTTTTAACATACCACACATCTACTGTTAGACTTTCAAAAATAGAGGAAGACACCAGGCTGATAGCCACAATCGTAACTTCATAGAGTCTCTCAAGCAAAAAGACCATTACATCCCCAAAAATAGCTTATATCTGATTATTATGTTTGTAACCAAGTGTCAAACAACCTTTTAGTTTGTACTTTCGTACCTTTTATATTGTGGGTCTTTTGAATAAGTTTTTGCCTGACTGCTGGTGGACAGGGTTAGTCTCCCGCCTTCAGGAGGGGTATTTTTTGCGTTTAATTATTTTTCAACTATCTAACAGTTTGTTTTCCTAGCTTTATATTATTGTGAGATGGCGTTTAATTAATCACATTTTGTGTTTTCTAGAGTTTATTTCTGTGAGTTCAGAAAAATTAAGGAATTATTCACGTAAAATTTAGAAAAATTCAGTATTTTAGTCTCTGCTTTTCTTACTTTATGTACCGGCTCTACATTGAGCCAACAACATCGAAACCAAAGTAGGATTAGTTTATGAACAAGTTAAATGTTACTTCTTTAGTATCAGCTATGGTTATTGCTTGTACTGTAACAGCTCAAGCAGTCGCAGATGGACGAGGTGAAGTTAGGTGTCAATACTGGGATGGAAGAGAAGCAGCAAATGAGCACAGTTGTCGTTGGGTAAATGGTGATAGAGGTGAAGGACACCATTATGCAGTATGGTCTGGAGGATATGAAAACTATGGAAGACACAACCAAAGCAAGACCTCTGTTTGTCGAGATCGTTATAACTTAGGCGGTAAATTAGTCAATAATATTTGCTGGGTTCCTTTAAGAGGTAGAGAGTATGGGAATGAAAACTATCAGATGCTGGTTATTGACAATAACAATTATCATTGGGATCTAGTTACTGGAAGAGTAGAAACTAACTATGATGGCATGATACGAAATAATTCAGAGGGCAGTTTTTCCACATTTGTTTGTAAAGTAGTACAAAAAGCACAAGGCGGTGTGGATGGAGATACCGTCACTGGAAAGTATATAGATGATATTTGCTGGTATTCCTATAATGGTCGTGAGTATGCAGCAGCAGCGTACGACCAACAAGATAACAGAGATGTTTATGTTTTAAAGTTTGGTAAAAAATAAAAATATTGGAGCCATTTTGGCTCCAATTTTTGTAGAGTTTTGAGTTACTAACCTTATAATAAAGCCCTCTGTAAATAATTTTGAAGTTTTGTAAAGTATTTCGGCGAGGGTAACTAAGTGTACTGGCAGCAGAATAGTATAAATAATAAACATAAAATATTCTTCAAAAACAATATGGCATTTTTTGTTTTATAGAAGTATGAGTGTCGTATTACAAGAACCATCCAGTGAGCTTGCGTTTACTATTAATGATAATGTAGTTTACTTGATTAATAAAAAGTGGTTGTTTTTTCCACAACTAAATACTATCCGCTTGGTTGGTGGGGCTGAAACTAAGCTCAAAAATAAGACATCCAATGTATTATTATTCTTAGTTAGAAACCAAGGTGCTACATTAACTACTGAGCATTTTTTTCAAGAGGTTTGGTGTAGTAGTTATGTGAGTGAAAATGTTCTCACTCAAAGCATTAGTCAGCTAAGAAGAGTGTTTGAGGATAAAGAGAGAAAGATAATACTCACTGTACCAAAAGTTGGTTATCGCTTAATGGCATCGGTAAGTCAGCAACAAAGTGAGGTGGAGGATGAAGAACCATATAGTAACATCGAGTCTACCAGGTCAACCCCATTAAAGAGCTTAAGTACTACCGTTTGGCATAGAGTATTTTTATTGCTTACAGCTACTTGTTTAATCATTTCTTGTGTATTTAGTTATCGTAAGTATGAAGAGACAAATCTGCTTAAAAAGCGCTTATCTATTAGTGAATATCAACAACAATGGTATCAAGAATTAATTGGCGATATACAAAGGCACCCTCAGTTTAACAAAGAAGCCATCTCACTGGCTCTAGGTAAAGCGAAAGCTAAACTAGAATTGCCAGGTGCAAATTTACACACTGAACTAAGGTATGAATCGCTGAAGGCAATTGGTATTCTATTTAAACAAAAAAGTGACCTTGCTCAAGCTTATGCTGTGGTTAGCCAGCTGATGAATGAAATGGATCATAACTATGGTTATGCTTCAAAGAACTCATTGAGAGCAGGCTTGCTTCTGGTTGAGATAATGCTGTTACAAGGGAAACGCCAACAGTCTTATGATAAAGCAAAAGAAATTTTGAAGCAGACAACATTGCATCATGCCAAAGATACAGAGCTGATGGGTGATGCCCACTACTGGATGAGTAATACAAACCTATTTTGCTCATACCCAATTTGCCGACGAAGTGAAAGTATGGAACAGGGGCGTTATCATGCTGAGCAGTCGCTTTCATATCACCTTAAACATGCAGGTGATGAATACTCTGAAAAAGTGGCTGACTCATTATGGCTGCTAAACTGGTTTGAGTTTGATACTGCCAAAAAAATTACTAGGGGCAACAAAGTAGTTAGCATTTACCATGATATATTAGGTGAGTTTCATAAGAAAACTGCTTCTGCACTGGCTGAGTTGAGCAGAATTAAACTTTTTTTCTCAAATAAACCACAAGAAGCTACACAAAATATTCAGCGAGCATTAAAAATTTATAGAATAATTTATCCTTATGATCATTTAGAGCTTGCTAGAGCATTGTTTTACATGGGAGAGCATGAGTTTTATCTCTCCAAACCGAAACAAGCTATGAGTTATTTTTTAGAGGCAAAACAAATTTATGAGAGGCTAGAACTTATTGAAACAGATAGATACTTTGAAACGCTTTTGCTGCTTGCAAAAGCAAACTTCTATCAGCATAAGTTATCAACTGCAGAAATACTTTTAACTCAACTGAAAACTATTTCTAATGATAAAGCGTTTGTTCCCTCTCACTATATTAGAAAAGAGCTAGAACTTATTGAATTACGACTGAAGTACTCACAAGGAAAGGAAGTATATAATGAAAATGAATTAAATACACGCTTGCGGCTGAATCAGCAACACCAGGATGCCTCTAAGTACTCATATAGCAAAGTGAGTATTGACCAGGAGTTATATATACTCTTATTAAAGAAAAATAAGAGTGATCTAGCTATTAATGAATTTAAAAAATCACTTACTGGTATATACAAAAGATATAAACTACCTCAGCATAGCCGCTATTTAACAACACTTGATATTGACTATATAAGTCAAAGAGCTGCGGGTATTTGTAAACAATACAATATTGATGACTGCCCTAAAAAACCTTGAAAAATATGAGTCACATAGTTTTTATTGGTAAACTGTAGTGGCTCAGACCTGATCACTCAATTATACACTTTTCGCCTGTGTATTGTCCTGTCCAGCGACTTGACCTGACAACAGTTTTCTGGACTTTTTTACGCAGCTTCAGCAGCTCTCACGCTTCACTACCTCAACTGGCAGTACTCTTTTTTGCTCTATGGGTGCAGGATCCTGTAATAACAGATTAGCTGTAACGCGCCCTTTCTCTACAAATGGCTGATGGACTGTGGTTAAACCAGGGTGGCAAACGGATGCTTCAGGAATATCGTCAAAACCGACAACTCGTAATTCAGTAGGTATGGATATCCTTAGGTCTGCTGCGGCCTTGATTGCAGCCAGCGCTACTCGATCGCTCATACACAATAGCAGGTTAGGCCTGTTTTCCGACGTCAACACTTGTCGAGCCGCTTCATAGCTTATCTCTGTTTCATTGAATGGTATATTCCATATCTGTTCAGGCGTAATATCTATACCAGCTTGTTGCAATGCTGCTAAGTAGCCATCTAACCGACGGCTAGAAATTGAACGACTGGCATCAAGTAATTGCTCGCCAACTATATTAACTAAAGCTGACTCTTCAATCAGCCTTAACCCTAGAATAGCTATACGACAGTCTTTACTTTGTTTAATTCCATATTGAGCAATATCAAACGCACCCTGAAAATTATCAATATTGATAGATGGATAATCCTTATAATCAAAGTCAACGGTAATAATTTTTTTGTGTTGGTACTCAAGCCGCTCAAGCACCGTAGCGTTACGAGGCTCACCATAAACAATAAAATAATCCGGTACCGCTTCAATACTAGGCTTATGATAGGGTGCTTCCTTACTGGAAAGCAGTAACATACTGACGTGTTGTTCATCAAACACTTCAGCCAAACCACTCAAGAAACCATGGGCAACCGCATCATTAAAGTTGTATCGCAACGGGTCTGACAACATCACTCCAACAATGCCTGTTTCCCCCGTTCTTAACGCCCTTGCAGCAATATTAGGGCCGGTGTAACCCAGCCGCTCACACTCTGCTAAAATCTCATCTCTTAATTTTGACGACAACTGATCGGGGCGATTAAAAGCGTTAGAAATAGTAGCGGTTGAAACACCTAAAATTTTTGCCAGATCTTTAAGGGTTAACTTTTTTACTTCTGCTCGAGGCATACAAATTACACCTTCACTAACCATAGCCTCAGACGCAAGGCTATGGTATTTATGCGTTGACTATATCACTATAAACATCAGCTGTTGTCAGTGAGTGTAAAATAGTTTTGCTATTAACTGAAATTTTAGAAGTCTTAAAAACGTCCTTAAAATAGTTGACCAAAGAAAGCTTGATAAGGTGGCAGAACTATTAGGCCATTCTCATACTGACCGTTAAACCCGTGACCAGTCAGCTCCTCAACGTTTATTGCTGATTGCTCTTCACTAATATCTGTGAAAGGTATCGTTAGAGTATCTGCGGTTAAGTTAACTGCTACTAATAGTTTCTGCTCTGAATGGTGCCGCCACCAAACTAATGCCTCTCCTGTATTTTCTATCAGCTCAATGGTACCAGTGCGTAATGCTGGTTGCTGCTGCCGCCATTGAATAAACTGTCGGATAAACTGATAGCACGAATTAGGATTCACTATCTGCTCACTAACAGCTAAAGGACGATGTTGTTCAACAACCGGTAGCCAAGGCTTTGCCTGAGAAAACCCAGCATTTATTGCACTTTGTCGCCAGGGAATAGGTGTTCGACAGCCATCTCGTCCCTTAAACTCCGGCCAAAAAGGAATACCATAAGGGTCTTGAATAGCATCAAATGGCACATCGGCTTCTGGCAAGCCAAGCTCCTCCCCTTGATACAAGCAAACACTGCCACGCATACTCATTAACATCGCCAGACTTACCTGAGCAAAAGCCTGGGCAGGATGACCTTCTCCCCAACGCGTAACACTCCGCACAGTATCATGATTACTCAACGCCCAGCATGGCCAGCCATCACCGATTTGCCCTTCAAGCTGGCTAATCACTTGTCGTATATAAGCAGCATCATGTTGAGGGTTTAATAAGTCAAAGGTATACGCCATATGCAGCTTATTACCACCAGAGGTATAGTCTGCCATGACTTGCAAAGTATCATCAGCACCTATTTCACCAACCGTTGTTGTGCCAGGATAGTGATCCAGTAGCTGCCTCAGCCTAACAATAAAATCAACGTTTTCTGGCTGGCAAATATCATAAACATGCCGTTGGAATGAATAAGGATTGTCTGGCCGCACCCCAAGAGACTTTTTTGCACCCTTTGGTAGCGGTGGATTATCTTCTAAATTTTTGCTATGCACATAAAAGTTAACGGTATCTAACCTAAAGCCATCAACCCCTAAATCCAGCCAAAATTTTACTTCCTCTAAAATTTGCTGCTGAACCGCTTCATTGTGAAAGTTTAAATCGGGCTGGCTCGCTAAAAAGTTATGCAAATAATACTGATGGCGACGAGAATCCCACTGCCAGGCAGAACCACCAAACAACGATAGCCAATTATTGGGTGGGCTGCCATCAGGTTTCGCATCTGCCCATACATACCAATCAGCTTTTGGATTGGTTTTATTTTGACGACTTTCCTTGAACCAGGCATGTTGATCAGAAGTATGGCTTAACACCTGATCAATTAATATTTTTAAGCCTAGCTGATGGGCCTTTTCCAGTAGCTCTTTGAAATCGTCAAGATGGCCAAACATGGGGTCGACGGCCCGATAGTCAGACACATCATAACCAAAGTCTTTCATGGGCGATTTAAAAAAAGGCGAAAGCCAAATCCCATCCACACCCAAACTGGCAATATAAGGTAGCTTTTCGGTAACACCTGGTAAGTCACCAATACCATCATTATTACTATCAAAAAAACTACGTGGATATACTTGATAAATAACAGCCCCACGCCACCAATCAATATTTTTCTGCATACTTTACATTCCTAACCTTTAACGGCACCTGCCGTTAATCCAGACACGATTCTTCGTTGAAAAATTAGTAATAAGATAATTAATGGGATTGTCACTATCACAGACGCAGCCATAATATTTCCCCATGGTAATTCATGTTGAGAACTGCCACTAATAAGTGCAATAGCAACAGGCACTGTTCGCTGATCATCAGTTAACGTAAATGTCAGGGCAAATAAAAACTCATTCCACGCAGCAATAAAAGCTAACAAGCCAGTGGTAATGACAGCAGGCCAAATTAATGGCATTAAAATTTTAACCAGCGTAGTCCAGGGAGTTGCACCATCAATAAGTGCTGCATCTTCCAACTCTTTTGGCAGCTGCCGCATAAAAGTGGTCAAAACCCAAACCGTAAACGGCAAGGTGAATAATGTATAAGAAATTACCAGGCTTAATAGATTATTATATAAATCAAACCAGCGAATGACTTCAAATAAACCAGCTAATACCGCTACCTGAGGGAACATCGACACCGCTAGCACAATAACCATTAACGTGCGTCGACCTTTAAACTCAATGCGTCCTAATGCATAGGCAGCTGTAACTGCTGCCAATAGTGAAATACCCACCACCGCACTGGCCACCAATACAGAGTTGACTATTGACCATAAAAAACTGTCATTGGTCAACACACTTTGGTAATTGGTCAGCTGAATTTTATTTAGCAATAAGTCAACACTAAACAACTCACTTTTACTTTTTAGGGAAGTCACTATTGCATAATAAAAAGGGAATAGTGAAAACACTGTTACTACCAGTAAAAACAAGTAAAAAAATATTTTATAGACAACTGATTTTATTTTGTTCATTTTCTACAAGTTATACCTTTATTTTTTTCAGAGACTATTTCATAAGTATTTCAAACCACCCCCTCATCCTAGTCCCCTTTTCGATGGTATCGCGAAAGTACTTCAAATTAAGTTCCTTCTCCCCTGTGGGGGAGAAGGTTAGGATGAGGGGCCCGCGTAGCGGTGGCTTTAAGGTAATACACCCTCACCCCAGCCCTCTCCCAGAGGGAGAGGGAGCTAAAAATGACTTTCGCGACAGCCTCCAGAGGGGGGAATTAGAATTCTGTTTAATCACTTATCCATTCCCACTTGTTTCCTCCCTAAGTACAAATACACCAAGGTAATTAAAGCAATAATAAAGAACAAACAAGTTGAGGCCGCTGAGCCATACCCTACATCCTGAAACGCTACTAACTGTTGACGCGCAAACACCGACATCGACATGGTATCGGCATTATTAGCCGTTAACACATAAATAACATCAAATACTCTTAATGCATCAAGCGCTCTGAAAATTACAGCTACCATAATAGTCGGCGCCAATAATGGTAAGGTAACTCTAAAAAACAGTTTTAATGGTGGAATACCATCAATTTTGGCAGCACGATAACAATCCGTTGGTAACATTTGCAAGCCAGCAAAAATAAGCAAGGTCATAAAGGGCGTGGTTTTCCATACATCCACAATAATTACTGCCCATAGTGATAAATCCGAGTCTGCAGTCCAAGCCAGTGGTTTTTCAATCAGTCCAGCTGAAACCAGTAAATGATTGATGACACCGAACTGGTCGTGGAGCATCCACCCCCAAATTTTGGCTGAAACAATGGTGGGAATAACCCAAGGGATTAACACTACCGTACGGAAAATAATTCGCCCTGGAAATTGCTGATTTAAAGCCAAAGCAATCAGTAAGCCCAACACTAATTCTATACTGACGGACATTACCGTAAAGAAGACCGTATTCCAAACTGACTGCCACCATTCACCATCGGTTAACAACCCAAAGTATTCCCCCTCTTCGTAATAAAGATAATTACCAAAACCAATCCATTCAAACTCATCCAAGTTAGCTAAACTGGCATCAGTAAAACTAAACCAAATAGTCCTTAATAATGGCCAGCCTGCCACCATCAATAATAAAATGATGGTTGGTATCAGAAAGGCCCAGGCATACAATACCCGTTGCTGTTGAGCAGACAAATTTTTTGGCAACAATGTTAACGTCCGTTTGGGAGCCTGTTGTTTAGCAAGTGTCTGTTCCATAGCTATATATCCTTCTCGAATGATTTTTAGGGTTTGTTGTCATCGCTCTTGACCACCAAGGATGGTGGAAATGCAGTTAATGCACGGAGCATTTAACTGTCACCCCAATCATTTATAAAACCATAAACTCATGAGGCTTCATCGCTTGACGGCCTCCCCTAAAAACCATTCGCTTTGGCTATAGCTTAATTCCACTTCTTACGTTTTATTCGTTTCAATTTCTTTTCTAGCTTTTTAAGCGCCTGCTTGGGAGTTGTTTTACCCGCTAGCACATTGTGCACAGCATTAAAAAACAAGTTACTCACCTGATTATATTTTGACTTGGTTGCAGTGGATGGTCGAGCGACACTTTGCTCTAAGGATTTAACTAATGTTTCAGCCACTGGGGCTGCAGCAACAACCTCTTTATCTTCATATAGGCTTTTAATAGTTGGATTGAAAGCCCCTTTTAATAGCCGTTGCTTTTGAATATCATAGCTGGTTAAAAATAAGGTTAAATCAGCCGCTAATTTAGGGTATTTAGAGTATTTTGAAACCGCCAGCTGCCAACCACCTAACGTAGATGCATGCTTGCCTTCACTGCTTCCTTTAGGCAATGCAACAATACCCACTTTGCCTTTAATAGCACTCTCTTCTCCTTGTGCCAATGCCCAGGCATAAGGCCAGTTGCGCATAAATACAGCGTTACCTGATTGGAACACGCCTCTAGCTTCTTCTTCAGTATAATTTAAAACCCCTGGCGGTGAAATTTTACCAACCCACTGCCCAGCCAGTGCAAGTGCTGACTCAGCTGCTTTGGAGTTTACGGTAATCTTTCCATGACTATCAACAATTGAGCCACCATTAAAACTGGCCAGCCACTCTAAAGCGTTGCAGGTTAATCCCTCATATGCACGCCCTTGCCAGACATACCCCCATAACTTTTCATTTCCTTTTTTATGCTCTTGGTTTTGAATGGTTTTCGCTATATCCGACAACTGTTGCCAAGTGGTAGGAACGGGCTGGTTATATTTTTCAAGTAAATCTTTCCGATAATATAAAAACGCGGTGTCAACGAACCAGGGCATAGCCACCAATTTACCACTGACCGTATTATTTTCGACTAACGTAGGAAAATGCTGTTTTTCTATACCCTGAGTGTAGGGTAATAAGTCTACTAAGTGATTCGCTAGTAACCCTGGCCAAATAATATCAATTTGAAACACATCTATATCACTGCTTTTGGCAGAGAATATTTGCTGATACAACGCCAGTCGTTCTGTTGATGAGTTAGGGGTGGAAATAACCTCCACCTGATGGCCTGTTTTTTTAGTCCAAGCTGATACTGCTTCTTTACATAAAGACAGTTCTGCACCAACGGCCCCACAAGAGATTGTTAATTTTTCACTAAAAGCAATATTGGTTAAAAGTAACAACCCTAAGGACAAACCACCAGATAAGCAGCGAGCTATCATTTTCATGGGCAACTCCTAATATTTGTTTTTTTTAAGCCCAGCCCTACTACTTACAGTCAAATACTACAAGCGAAGGACTTCCTAACTTTTATTTATTCTAACGTTTATTTCTTGTTTTTTATTTATCAGGTTTATGTGTTTCTATTTCTACAGATAATTAAAGCGGGGCAAACTCTTCAGGCCCAGCAAAATAGCCATCTGTATCGTTTAAGATAACCTGAGTGTAACAAACCTATAACAGATCATTCAATAGACTTTATGAGAATGACGGCAAGTTTGCCGCAAGAGAGAAGATGAGAAATTATAAATAGCGCGGTTTATAGCCCAGGAAGGCAGGCTATAAACCAAAATAGATATAGTATTAATGAAAGTACTTAGATTTAGCCCTAAAGATCTGGCTACAGGCTTTAGGTAGCTTCACTTGTTGCCAATAAGGTAACTTTGGTTTTGGCTTCACCGGTTTTTTACTTGGTTTCTTTTTGGGGGCCGGCTTGTGTTTGGCAAACCACCAATTTAGCGACTTATCACACCCACTTCCCTTCGGTATTGGTGCTTGTGACTTACACTGCGGGCTATCCGCTGGACATTTCATCCGTACATGAAAGTGGTCTGCATGGCCCCACCAAGGACGAATTTTTCTAATCCAGTCATCATCGGCGCTGGTTTTAGTTTTACATAACTGCTTTTTAATTGCGGCATTGACAAAAATTCGATCCACCTTAGGGTTAGAAGCTGCCAGCTTTAACATTTGCTGGTGGTTATTACTCCATAACCTGGGCTTAACTGTTCTACCGTTAGCCGTTACCAATGAATAAGCCCCTAAGGCTTCACGCTCGTGCAATGATAAAGGCCGGTCTTTTTCCAGGTTATACCACAGGTCAGCATCCAAACCATTTTGATGACTCCGATGACCTCTAACAAAAGGGCCACCCCTAGCCATGGATAAATCACCTACCAGCAAAGTACCAACATTGTGCTTATCCATGCCTGCTGCCAGCCCTTTAATAAAATCAACCAGGTCTGGGTGGCCATAAAACCGTCCACGCGTTAGCCGCATTACCTGATAGCCCTTACCATTGGGCGGCAATGACTTACCACCAGCCAGACAGCCTGCCTGATAAGTACCAATCGCTTGTGCTGGTGCATCATTTGGTATTGTCAGCTTGGTCCAGAATGGGCTTTTAGCCGCCATTGATAATGGCGTAAAACAGCCAATCGCACTGGTTAGAGCCAACGTTACTAATTTTCTACGTGAATTAAACATCATCCACCATTTTAATATTGCATACTTTATGAACCTTATGACTGGGGCAAACAACCTGTCAAGTGACGCCTTTATTGCTTTTATTAAAAAGCGACAAAGGTTTGTTTAACCAAGTTGATTTAATTTTGTAATGCCAGTTCCAGGCCATATCCTAGCTGTATTTTCTATCAGTCCAGCCCATGGGAGTTCAGACTTATTTTAGCAGTTGAGTCCTGCCCCAGCTGCTGGAGCAAAAACGGCAAACATTGTCCTAATTGCTCATTTAGCCGCCATGGAGGGTTAATCACAAATACAGCACTGCCATACATTCCACCCGAACCTGAATCCTGCACCTGCAAGCTGGCATGCAGGTAACGGTCAGCCAGCTGCTTTAGTTTACGTTCCATGGCTTGTATTTCTGGCCTGGCCAACAATGGATACCAAAGCAGATATACGCCTGTTGCAAAGCGTTTAAGCGCTTTCTGCAAGACAGTGATGACTTGCTGATAATCTTGTTTGACTTCATAAGGTGGATCAATAAGTACCAGCGCCCGCCGTTCTGGAGGAGGAAGTATCGCTGTTAATCGTTCAAAGCCACTTTCCCGTTGCACCCGAATCCGCTGGTTTCCTTTCGACCATTCTTGCAGCAACTCACAATCTTTTGGGTGGAGTTCAAATAACTGGAGCCGGTCGTCAGGCTTTAGTAACTGTCTTGCAATCGCAGGAGACCCTGGATAACACTTTAAAGCCCCACCAGGGTTATGGGCCGCTACCACTTCGACATAACGTGCCAATGGCTCAGGCAGGTTGGCTTGCTGCCAAAGCTTACTAATACCTGTCTCATACTCTGCATTTTGCTGAGCATAGCCCTGGAGTAAAGCATACATCCCAGGGCCTGAGTGGGTATCGATATAGCAAAGTGGCTTACCCTGTTTTTGCAGCAAATGATCCAGGATCAGCACCTCTGTCAGGTGCTTAAGTACATCGGCATGGTTGCCGGCATGAAAGGCGTGGCGATAACTGAGCATAAAGGCGCTTCACTTTCCAAAAAGCGCCATTCTAATAGTGCAAACTTGATAAAGCACCACTCCAGGTGCTTATTACATTCATGAAGCGTATATTGTTACTCAAAGATCACGAAGTAGCCGTAAGCGGCAACCAGTGCCGGAATAGTTGAGTACAAGGTTGCCATTACCGCAGCCTTAGGTGCTAAGGCAATAGCAGGAAACAGTGCATCACCATCATTACTGATTGCATTTCCCAACTGTGCTGACATTGGTACAGCACCACCGATATATAAGCTGGTCACTAATATTTGTGGGCCACAACCAGGCAGCAAACCAATCAATACGCCCATTAGAGGCATAAGAGGTGCCCAGTCAGAAAATAAAGCAGCTAGATTAATATCAAACCAATATACAACCAGCTCAAACATTAAAAAGGCTGCAATTACCCAGCTTGTTACAAAGTTAGTATCCTGTGCCACTCGCTGGAACAATGCCACATTATTAGCTTTTGGGTCTTCCGCAACTGCAGACTCATAGCTAGTCACTTCTCGTGTGGTTGCCCACAACACAATAGCAATCATTGCAGCAGCCGCTCCTAGTCCAGCAGAAGTCCCTTCAGCAAAGCCAAATAGCTGGTCGGTATCCACCTGGAATGAGCCCATTACAGCAAATGTCATGGCAGGTAATAACATCCACTGCCAAAACTTACCCTGCAACTTGATTATATTTCGATTACACGGATTGGGTTTATCACAATTGATTTGAGCAGATTGCTGCTTCAGTTTAGGGCGCATAAAATCCACACCATGGATTTTGTCCACTAATAGCCCAGAAACCAAGCCTACTCCAAAGCCTAAAGCAATGATGAATAAACCATCAGCTGGCTTGCTTGCCAGCAGTAGAAAAGCTGCATCCCCCATTGTGGCCGTCAATACAGCAACTACACCACCAAAACTCAAGTTGCCTTTAACATATTGAGTAACAACAACAATCGCACCACCGCAGCCAGGCAAAGCCCCCATAAAAGCAGCAAACAATACTTGCAGTGTATTACTGCCGGCCAGTTTCTCCTGAAAAAAACCACTTTTATCAAAACGCTCGGTTAAATAATGAAACAGTGCCAAGGTGGCAGCGACATAGGCAGCCACTTGCCAAAAGGCATCAGCCAATACTCCAATGGTTAATTCTCTTGTATTGTCAGTAAGCAACAAGGCAAATAAAACGGTTGGCAGCAACAACCGTTTATTAGTTAGCTGCCAACCTTGCTGAGCCAATGAAACACGTAACCCTTGTTGTCGCTGTATGAACATCACCAAACCTCCCCTACTGCACCATATCGCCAGTGTAAGGAAAGCCAGATGGTAAATGAAAATGATAGATATTATCAAGTAGATAGCTAATCTCTATGATTAACCCTTGAATAGTCCCCCCCTTTTTCAAAGGGGGCTGGATTGTTCGCTAGCTGTAACGGGTTAAGTATATTGCAGAAAATAAGTCTAGTGTCTGATATGGAATCACAGGATATTGAAGAAAAATTATAAGCTAATAATTATTTTTTGGAAAAAATGTTCAACTATTATTCTTTATATTCCTCAGGTATTTAAATCAAAAAAAGACAAACTTTAAAACAACGCTAAATATTTCATAAAAACTCAGACACTAAAGAAACATAAAATCAATATTTACCCTATATGTAGCGCACATTAGCAGATGAGCTTTTTATCACACAAATCAACAATAAGTGTTTTTACAATTTACTTAATGACGTAGTTAATAACTTAAATAATATCAAAAGCCTATAATCCTATTAACAGTCAATCCTTTATTTGACTGCATTTAATAAACAACCAAGCTCAATCAGTCGCCATACTTCCGAGCAAAAAAATAGACTACTTCATTACTAAATTAAAGTAAGGAATTCCATGCTGAAAAATACACTTGCATCATTATTAGGTGTAACCTTAGGGGTTATAACCCTTCCAGCGGCAGCTACTGAGAATGAACAGAATTCTGAAGCCATAATCTTTATAGATCAGGAACAAGCTGCGCTCAGCACTATTTACAAAGTAACCTTTGCCAGCAAAGAAATCTACAATAAAGCCAAAATAAGCTTTCATGGTCAAATGCTAGAGTCTCATGATAAATCGTTTAGCTTAATTGTAGACTTATCCAAGGAAGAAAAACAAAGACTAACCGACACAGCCAAACAGCAAGGCTTTAAAGTTGATATCCAAAAGGCCACTCAGTGGATTAAAAAAAGAAGTCGCGAACTCGAGCAAATAAAAGAAAAAATGCAACAACCTTCTCTTTCTTTACGCTCAGGCTTCGATGAAAGCGCTGGCGGTATTCCTGGCTTTCAATGTTATGAGACAGTTGAAGAAACCTTTGCAGAAGCGCAACAAATAGCTAACAAGTTCTCCAATATTGCTCAATGGCTGGATGTCGGTAACTCCTGGAAAAAACAGCATCCAGATAATAGTAGTCAAGGTTACGATATCAAAGTACTCAAATTAACCAACACAGCAATTAAAGGTGATAAACCCAAGCTATTTTTAAATAGTGGATTACACGCTAGAGAATATGCCACTGCCCCTCTGGCATTAGAATTTGCTCGTCATTTGACCAACAACTATGGTAAAGATGCTGATATTACCTGGATTTTAGATCATCATGAAGTCCACTTTATGCTTCACTCAAACCCTGATGGCAGAAAAATAGCTGAAAACCGTTTAACCAAGTTTCAAAGAAAAAATGCTAATTTTACTGAGAGTGGAGGGAGCTGTCGCCCTGTTTATAAAAATGGCGTTGACTTGAATCGCAACTTCTCCCACGACTGGGAAGATAATATTACTGGCGCGAGTGATAATGCATGTGACGATACTTATCGCGGCTTAAGAGAGGCTTCTGAGTTAGAAACCCAAGCAATCCAAAACTATATGAGAAAAATATGGGAAGATAACAGAGCCCCCAACCGAACAGACAAAGCCCCGCTAAATACCAAAGGTATTTTTATTGATATCCATAGCCATGGTGGCCTCGTATTATGGCCTTGGGGGGATTCAAGCCAAGAAGCACCAAATAACAAGGAATTACAAACATTAGGGCGTCGTTTTGCCTGGTTTAATCAATACTCACCTAAGCAGGCCTCAGGCCTATACCCTACTACTGGCGCCAGTGATGACTTTGCCTATGGTGAGTTAGGCGTTGCTGCATTTACTTTTGAGCTAGGTAAATCAGGCACCTTTTTTGAACCCTGTGAGTCATTTAATAAAACAGTTAAGCCAAATAACTTAAAAGCACTGCTTTATGCAGCAAAAGTTGCCCGAACACCTTATATGACCCCATCAGGTCCAGAAACACTTGATTTAACCCTCAACACTGAGAATAGTGAAGTAGAACCTGGAACCCAAGTCAGGCTAACAGCTAGCGCAACTGATGCCAATTTTAACCACAGCAATGGTAGAGAACGCACACAAAGGATAACTGAAGCCCAATATTCAATCGATACCCCTTTCTGGACTGCAGGCCACACGGCAGTACCACTCGAGATAACAGGAAGACAGGGTAATATTACCGGCACTATAGACACCACTGGTTTAGAGCCTGGACGACATATTGTGTATGTAAGAACGAAAGACACTAGTGGTCAATGGGGACCCGTTAGTGCCCAGTTCTTACAGATTAAAGAAGGCAATACTACTCCAGATGACGATAATGGCGATAACAACGACAATGGTCAGTATATTTATCAGGACCGTAAAGCCTATGGCATTAAACCGGGTAAATATGAATTCAGCAAAGGACTTGATATTCCGCAGAATGCGCCAAACGCAAAATCAGCCATTGTTCGCTTTACAGTCAAACACCGGGATCATAGCAAACTAAGAATAGCTTTGGTCAGTCAAGCGACAAGAGCAGGCTACTTTATCTTGCGGAATAATGGCAACAATGCAGACGGTATACAAAAAACCTATACATCAACGATCCCTGCTAATGTTTTTAATAACTTAAAAGGAAAAAACTGGCAACTCGCTTTTAAAGACACATCTAATAACTCAGACCCTATCACTGGGGTTATTATAGGTTGGTCAATTCAGTTCTCTCGTTAATTGCCCTTTAATGACACGGACTATTAAATTCAATAGTCCGTGTCATATTATATCCTTCACAACTGGCTTTTAGGCTTTAATTCGATCCTTAGCAGCCAGTGTATTAATATATTTAGTTTGTTCCCAGCTACCATTAAAAGCAGAAAAACCCATTTTTTTTAGTCTTAACAGGATTTGCTTACCTAATATACAAGCAGTTACAAAACGATGTTGACCATCTTGTATATATAAAGCTTTATTTCTGGGGTTTTGCCAAACATCAATAATGATTGGTTTAGTTGAAGCGTTAAGATAATGCTTTTTTTGTTCAAGCACGTAGGGAATTACAGCCTCCTGTGCAGGCCTGATATCAGGAAAATCTTCCGGTAAGTTTGATCTTGAAACGATATCTCCTACACCAGATGTATTCATTAACAACTTATTAAAACTCACACTTCTAAGTCTACTGCTATTGACAGAAACCAAATCTGACATTATGCCTCTAAAAGGGCTTTGTTCTTTAACACTCCTCACTTTAGAGCTATTATTACCAACTACACTTTTAGTCTTATCTTTATATTGATTTACCTTATTTTTTACTAATCCAGTACATTGGTTATTGCTATTCGTATTTTTTCTGGCAATAGATGTTTCCGCTAGTTGTTTATTATCAACATTCTTATTACCAGCGTAACAAGTATTACGGTTACCAGCATGGTTTGCTGAAGTTAGCATAAACGTCCTTTAAAATATGTCCTTTTAAGAATTAACTTAGGTATATCACGCTCCTATTTTTTAAAGCAACTGTTTCTTTTACAATGCTCTTCTCTACCAGCTAGTGGTTATTTCTCTCTAAGTACAGTGATACTTTTTTATTGAGTTCAGTCAAAAAAGGTGGATTTTTTTCAGCAAATACCCCGTCCATACCTGGGCAGCAATTGGAACAGAAATTTTTGCATATTGGTCACGAACATTATTTTGTGACGCAATAAAGAAGCCTTCACAATCCCTTTGTTTAACTAAGCGTTGAGCACGAGCCTATATTAGCACGTCATATCAGATAATCTTGTTGAATCTACTTTACTACGCACTTAAGGGCACCACTACTCTCATAGCCAGCCCTTAACTCATCCTCAAGATTTCATTGACCACATAGTCGGTGAAACCTAAAATGGATTCTTAGCTCATAATAGTTATGAAAGCATATGTCACTTACACGCAAAGCTTCGGCAGAAATAACCCGGCAAAACATCATCCAGGCAGCTTTTGAAATTGTTGGCGACTCAGGCTATGAGGCGCTGACGACTAATGCACTTATTCAACGGGCAGGCATTGCCAAAGGTACACTGTATCATCACTTCAAAAATTTAGATGAAGTGGTTTTTGCGGTTATTAGAAAAATCGTAGAAGACTGTATGCAAAGTGTGCCTATTAAACAATTTCGCTCTATGCGAGAATACCTTTATGCAGTTGGGCAGTACCAGCTTGATTGCTTTTTTCAAGATCCACGACTAATTAACACGGTTTATGGCTTTCTACCAAAAGGAATGCAAGACCCTCAATTTCGGTCATTGGCCCAAGAGCTGTTAGATAGTGTTTGCGCTCAGATTTCTCCAGCTATAAAGCAATTTTATAGTAATAAAGTCAGTGATGAAAAAGTAACAAGAGCCATTCGTATGGTAGATATCTTCAGTATTGGCTTTGGCGTGCATCAAAGTATTTTTCAAGACAAGCAGCGTTATCAGGCTATTTGGCAAGATTTTGTTGATATGTTGGAAAGTTACTTAAATAACTCCTGACAACAACATCACAGCATATGGAAATTTTGCACTTACTCTATTGACCGACCAGTCGGTCGGTGTTACTGTCATTGCAACGCAATGACTCTGTAAAATAGCAGGCTTTAATATGAGATCTCTTTTAATCATTCTTCAAGCTTGTATCACTATCAGTCTTACGGCCACAACCCAACTGAGCTGGTCTGACACTCCTACTTTGGTCAGCGCTAAAACTGTCAACCAACTACAGTTCTATCCAGAGCAGTCTGCTCCCGCCAAGGTTGTAGCCCTTAATCAAAGTCAGATACCTGCAGAAATAAATGCTCGGTTAATTCATATGCCTGTTAATGTCGGTGATTTAGTTAAGCAAGGAGCGCTGCTTGCCAAGTTAGATTGCCAACAAACTCAATTCAATCAACAGTCGCAACAAGCCAAGTATGCTCAGTTACAAAGCCTGCTGGCATTTAATCAACGTGAGCTTAAGCGTAGTGAAAAGCTGGCTCGACAAAAAAATATCGGTGAAGCAGAGTTTGATCGCAATAAAACCAATGTGGCAGATATTCAAGCACAATTACAAGCTCAGCAAGCAGCTTTAGCTATTGCCAAACTGAATACCCAATATTGTCAAATCACTGCACCTTTCGCAGGTTTGGTAACAAAAAAAATGGCTGATGTGGGAGAAATGCTAGCCATTGGTACGCCAGTTATTGAGTTATTACAAACCAACCAACTAGAAGTCTCAGCCCAAATAGCACTGACTGATGAACGTTCATTTAAACAGGCACAATCCTTTTCTTTAAAAACCAATGGTGAACAATATCCACTACAGTTACGGTCTTTTCTGCCATTTATCGAAAATAGTACCAGAAGCCGCGAAGCACGTTTAGTGTTTACATCTAACAATACTATTGCAGGCACCACTGGCCGACTGCAATGGAAAAGCCCTACCCCCCACCTACCTGCTCATTTATTACAAAAACGTAATGGCAAATATGGTGTATTTATTATTCATGATAATAAGGCACAATTTATAGCAGCGGAACAAGCCCAGGAAGGCCGTCCAATCCCTTTAAGTATTGCCACTGACCAATTAGTGGTTATTGATGGTCGTCATGGCCTTGTTGAAGGGCAAACCATTAAGCTTACCAATGCCAAGGAGCAGAACAATAATGTGGCTTCGCAGTTTAATTGAAAACCACAAGCTAACTAACCTGTTATTTGGGTTAGTATTATTAATGGGGTATTTAATTTATCAACAACTGCCACGAGAGCAAGACCCCAGTATTAATTTCAATTGGGTTCAAATTACTACCTTGCTACCAGGTGCTTCAGCAAAAGATATTGAAAAAAAAGTTACTGATATTCTCGAAGAGTCGTTAGAAAAGGTTCAAGATATTAAGTTTGTTTCCAGTACCAGTCGCGAGGGAGTATCCAGCATTCTGGTGCGTTTTCAAGATATCAGTCAACGCCTTTTTGATAAACGAATGGCTGATCTTCGTCGAGAAATTAATAATGTTGAAGATGAGCTACCCGAAGAAGTTGAACGCCCCAATATTGTGGAAATCACTTCTGCAAACGCGTTCCCTACTGCAACAGTCGTAGTAGCAGGCCCTGCTGATGATGAAAACTTACGGCGCCAGGCAAGTATTTTAGAAAACGAGTTAGCTCGTATCCCCGGTGTTGATCGAGTACAGTTAACCGGTGAAAAAGACCCAGAAATTCAAGTACAATTTGACATTGAAAAAATTCAATTACTCAATATTTCTCCAGTCACTATTGCTAATTCCATTCGTAGTTTTTATGCAGATATTTCAGCAGGTAGTGCCCGTATTGGCCTGGATCAATGGTTAATTCGTATTGAAGGCACCACCACCAACCCTGATGAATTAGCTAAATTACCCATCCTCTCTAATGAAGGTACCCTGTCAGAAATCCGCTTGGGCGATATAGCTACTGTCGTACGAGCACGAGCCAAAGCAGATCGACTGGTTCGCTTTCAAGGCCGTCCAGCGGTTCTGTTTGCCATTATGAAGCAGGAAAGCACCAACACTTTGGAGCTTGTTGAGCGCATTAGTCAATTTGTTACACAGAAAAATACCTATGCTGAAGAGCTTGGTGTTAATATCAGTTTAATCGACGACCAAACGCTAATTACTCGTAATGCGCTTAGTATTATGCAAAATAACGCATTACTGGGGCTTATTTTTGTTTTGTTTGTTTCCTGGATATTCCTGGGGTCACGGATCAGCATTCTGGTAACCATTGGTATTCCCTTTACCCTGGCTGGCACATTTATAACCCTGAATATTCTTGATCAAACCTTAAATACATCAGTGCTGTTAGCTATTGTTATCGCTCTCGGTATGCTCGTAGACGATGCGGTAGTAGTGGTAGAGTCCATTTACAGCAAATTAAGACAAGGAATCACAGGCATTGAAGCAGCCTGGACAGGGTTAACTGAAGTTATCAGCCCTGTTACAGCCTCGGTGCTTACAACAATTGCTGCCTTTTTACCGCTCATGCTGCTGCCAGGGATTTTAGGCAAATTTATGATGATTATTCCCCTGGTAGTTACCACCGCGCTGGCAATCAGCTTAATTGAAGCTTACTGGATGCTACCAGGTCATATTCTCGCTGCTAAGGTGTCGTTTGCTAACCCCTCAAAAGTAGATAAATACCGGCAAATATTCATCCACCGATTAAAAGTGTATTATGGATTTGCCTTAATCAAAATTATGCGCCACCCTATCAAAACATTGGCTACCTTGGTTCTGTTATTTATTCTTTCTTTAACTGCCGTAGGCAGCGGTTTAATTAGAATGGATTTCTTTGCCGCCGACACCATCCGCCTGTTTTATATTAATGTTGAAATGCCCACTACCAGTTCACTAGACGAAACCATGGAGAAGGTGCTGGAAGTTGAACGGCTGGCGTACCAGGATTTATCAACAGAAGAAACTCGCTCTATTGTGAGTTACTCCGGACAAATGTTCACTGAAACAGAGCCCCTGTTTGGTGAACACTTAGGTCAAGTCCTAGTGAGTTTAAAGCCACCAGCTGATGGTTTACGCAGTGTCGAGCAGATTATTGAAGATATGCGTGCCGATGTTGCCACTGTAGTAGGCCCCACTAATATTTCCTTCTTAAAATTAGCTGGCGGCCCACCTACCAGCAAACCGATTAGCGTGAAAGTCAGAGGCAAAGATTATGTGGAATTACGCCAAGCTACCGACGCACTAAAGTCTTTTATGGCAAAAGACAATCGGTTTAGAGATATCTCTGACGACGACAGTCAAGGCCGCTATAGCTTAACGTTAAAATTAAATTACGATGCTATTAATCAATTAAATATCCTTCCCTCAGATATCCACCGTACCGTTAAAATGCTAATCGATGGCGAAATTGTCAGTTATGTACAACATGAGGGAGATCGCATTGCTCTACGCTTACAGTCTGCATCTGCCGTCAATAATCAATTCGATGACACTGAAGCATTACTTAGGCTATCAGTACCCACTGCTCAGGGTAACAACGTACCGCTACGCGAACTGGTCATTGCAAATACTGAGCAAGTCAAAGGTAATATTCGTCACTATAACTTCCTGCGAACCATTACCTTAGAAGCCGATATCGACAAACTACAAATTGACACAGTAGCAGCTAATCAGTTGATCCAAGACTATTGGCCAACCATTGCCGCAAATTACCCGAATGTTTCATTAGATTTTTCTGGTGAACTGGATGATATTCAAGAAAGTATTGATGCCATTGCCATGCTTTTCTTACTGGGTATTGGCTTAATGTATTTAATTTTAAGCACCCAGTTTCAAAGTTATTTCCAACCACTGATGGTCTTAATAACCGTTCCAATGGCATTTGTTGGGGTAGTGTTAGGCCTGTTAGTTTCTGGTAACCCACTCAGCTTATTTACAATGTATGGCATAGTTGCGTTAGCAGGTATTGCTGTAAACGCAGCTATTGTTTTAATTTCCACCGCCAATAACAATCTGGCCAAAAATATGAGCTTAATGCATGCCACGTTTTATGCCGCTAGAAGAAGGATGCTACCCATTATTATTACGACATTAACAACAATTGCCGGGTTATTTTCCCTGGCAGTTGGTTTAGGGGGGCATTCGCTAATTTGGTCACCAGTGGCTACCGCTATTGTTTGGGGCTTAGTATTTTCATCCTTTTTAACACTATTTGTAGTGCCGGTGCTGTATCAAATGTCGATGCAACGGAAAGCAAAAAAATAGTTTAGCGCTGGGCTAATTCGTCCAGCTTTTGACAGCCCATGTATAAATTTCACAGTCATTTGCTTTTTTGGCAAGAAGTTTTCTGAAGACAAACATTGTGAACCTATATTGAAAAAGAAAACCTATCAGGTGACATAACAATATCCAACCAGACTCAGTTCTATTTTATACACAACTATTGTTTACAGCTCAGTCTTTCACTTTATTTATAGCACCATTGCCGTATCAAATATCGATGCAAAGACCGTATAAGGATATTTACAAACTGATTACGGAAACTCCTTATTAGTCAGCCCAACAACCTGGTATCTACAACCATTTATCATGCATCTGCATTTAACTAGAATAGCACCCGACCTAACCGGTCAGAATAAATTTAATTCTTTTAAGCTTGAGTTAAGCTAAGCACTATAGACTTCTACCCCATCAACCGACACTACTGTCAAACAAACTTAGTTCGTATGAGAATGGAGAGTTTACAATGAAACCTATGTTAGTCGCCTTTATTTCAGTCTTTGCTGCCAGTACTGCTGTTGCTGATATTAATATCACTCCACAACAAGCCGACCAATTAGCAAAAGCTGGTACTATCAAGCCGCTAGCTGAGTTAGAAAATAAGGCAAAAAACCAGGTGAAAGGCACAACCGTTATTTATTCAAATATAGAGCAAGATGATGATACTGGTGTGTATGAGTATGAGGCTAAAGTACAAGACGCTCAAAACAAATTATGGGAAATCCAAATCAATGCACAGACTGGTGCTATTGTAGAGGTTGAGCTAGACGACTAATAAAGTCTTTTTAGCTATGAAGTAAATAGTGAATAAACTAACCAACTCCCAGGAGCTGGTTAGTTTTTAACGTTGACTATAAAGTTAAGGATACCATTCTGGCCAGTTTTACGCTCCCTCTTATTCTATACATGCGGTTTTGTTTTTAAATAAAAACACACTGGTTTTATAAAAAAAAACGGATTAATGTACAAGTTATCAAGTTACAACTCTTTTATCTTTGACTATAAGAATTTTTTATCAAAAATGGGAAGCTAGAAGAGTATGAATATTAATGGTTTCTTGTCTGTTTTTAATCTTGGAAATAATATAAGCTCGAGCTCACAAGCAACAAAAGAAGGTGGGCTAACTGGACTTAACAACCATTTACAAAGTTTAAATGGACCAGATAAACAAAAAGCAGCAGCGCTTATCGAACAGCTAACCTCATCAACTCCTGATGAAACTGGTAGTTTATCGGCACTGACTAAAATGACTAGCTTTGTCGAGTTAAAAAATATATTTACTGGTGATATCCAGGATAAATTTGATGGAACAATTACACAGTTAAATGATGGTTCATACCTCTTTCAAGGAAGTTTTAACTCTGAAGAAATTGTTTCCGTTGAATACGGTGACCTTATTGACGAGTTAGCAGCAGTGAGAGAGCAAAAACTCACCAATCATTCACAATACCTTCCTATTGACATAGATGCTCCACCAGAAGCTGTATTAGCAGCAATCGATAAAGTTGAAATTGAAAATAATCAGTGGAAAAATGTAAGTGGAGGTAATGAAACTAGAATTGGACTACAATTCTTAAAAGATAAGTTTGAAGCTGATAATGGAAAAGGTAGTGAGATTTCTTTGACAAAACCAGAAATAAATAAGTGGATTACCTCTCAACTGCAAAGCTTCGACTACTTTGGAAAAATAAACCCAAATAAGAATGAAGCACTAATGAGTGAATTTTCAGAGCTTGCAATGAGCGGGAAAGATGATTTCTGGTTAAAAACAGCTTTTAATTCATTAACCACAATAAGAATAGAAGCTGAAAAGTTGCTAGCTGAAAAATCAATAGTCACATTAACTCCAAATGCCCATAGAGTATAGATATACTACTATTTAAAAATTTATTTAACGTAAAGTCAGTGCAAGAAACTGTCTGTCTTTACTAGGGGGTTTTGAGGGAATCCTCGGCAAGCAACTAGAGCATGACTTGCCGAGTTTTTTTATTTACACTGATGGGGCCTGGATTTCTGCGCCAAATGGATAATGGGCATCCAGAGCCACTGATGTCATCACCTGGTTTGTCATTATCATCTGGAATCGGGTTTTGGATCTGGTTTCGGATTAGGTACATTATTTATTTTGACAAGCTTCACTGCATCAACAAATAAGTCTGCTTTTGGCTCAGGACCAAATATATAAAGCTCTGCTTTTTTCAGTTCGCCTGTAGGGTTAATCACAAAATCTGAAGCAATATCATACCAGCTCTCTCCTACAGGGATTTTACTTGTATTAACTGACTTCCAGTGGTAGCCCTTATCATCGACATAAAATATACGTACATCCAACGTTTGTGGTGTTTTAACAGACTTACCGAGGCTTGCAGATAAGCGTAAAGTATAACCTTGATTTGTAGCTATTTTATCAGTAATTTCTAGAACGCCACCGACATACCAATGATTACGCTTACCAACATGCATGCTGAATTGGCCATCTTTCGCTCGATCTGCACTTTGGCTGAGATCACCCATTTTCCAAGCTGACTGCCAGCCTTGAGTATTGGTTTCAAAGTCATGCTTAAGTACTACATCTGGATCCGGCTGGTTAGGATTTTTTTCAGCAATTTTTACCTCATCAATTATCAGACTCTTTTTACCCTTTGGACCAAATAATAATAAGTGTGCTGCTTTTACTTCTCCACCTACCGTATTTAACTGAAATTCACCTTTTAGTGTTTTTTGCTGATCAGTAATTTGGTCAATGCCAATGTATTGATAGTAGTAAACTCCTATTTCGCTTTTCAACGCTAAAGCCGCAAAACCAAAGTCTTTAGCCTGCCCTTTTGCTAATTGCATTTTGGCACTGAACTGGTAAGTTGTCGCTTTTTTCAATGGGGTTTTAATTTTCTGAATGACACCATCATAATAACTGCCACGGCCACTCACATCGACCTGGTAATCATTACCACAGTCTTTTTTCATTGTTATTTGTTTTAGTTTTACTGCTTTAGTGTAGTACGCACGCCACTTTGTTAACTGGTTAAAGTCTGGCTGCTCAAGTAAGTTACCCTTAGTTAAATCGGGTTTATTACAGGTTTGATTTGGCTGGTCAGGATCTGGTTTAGGGTTAGGTTTACCAGGACCATTAGGATCTGGATTATCAGGATCAGGCCAGCCAGGACCATTAGGATCACTTGGGTCAGGCTGATCAGGGCCATCTGGATCAGTAGGATCTGGTTTCCCAGGGCCAGGCTTGTCTGGCCAACCAGGCCCATTCGGGTCATTTGGATCTGGCTTACCTGGATCAGGATTAGGTTTTGGATTCGGGTTTGGCTTAGGATTGGAGCCTACATCCACATATTTTTTAATCCAATCTGTGTAATTAGCCACTTTAGTATACACACCGGGATATCCTGGCTTGGCACAGCCCTGACCAAAACTAACAATGCCTACTTGGTATAGCTCGTTATACCACTTAACAAATAAAGGACCACCACTATCACCCTGACAAGAATCTTTGCCACCTTTTTTATAGCCAGCACACACCATATTGTCAGTTAAACCATAGTAAGCTCTCTGGCATTCCTGTTGTTCAACAATAGGTACGTCTACTTCACGTAATTTTCTAGGCAAACCTAAAGCAGCTGTAATATTTTTCTGCCGGGTTTCTCCCCAACCAGCAACTGTCATCATCGCGCCTGGTTGAGCAGCTGAATGATGAATATTAATGTCAGCTATTTTTATAAAATCTATATCTGCTTTTATTGGACGGCTCAGTTTAGCCAATGCAATATCATTATCTGAAGAACCACGCTTATAATTTGGATGAGGTATAAAGCGTTCAATAGAAATCACTTCTCCCTCACGGGTATTAGTACGATCAAAACGTCCAATTGTTGCTCGCTTTATACCTTTACAATGAGCAGCAGTTAGAATCCACTCATTATTCAAGATACTACCACCACAGCCATCCAGCCAGACCATAAATTTTCGTTCTGCAAAGTTCGATTCCTTCCCTCCAACTATTGTTTCCATTCTTGCATTATCATGCACCAGTTTATTATTAATTTGAATTGCTTCATGCTTAATAGAAGCTCCATGACTGGCACTTGCAATTGCCAAACATAAAGTAGATAACGTTAATCGTATAGAGTATGGGGGAAATGGCTTCACTATCATTGCGGTGAGTCCTGTTAATCTTGATCTGGTAAAATACTAAAAATTAAGGTGTAACTAACCCTAAAAAATTTATTTGTGAAAGGTATGGCCGTGAAGATTAATCAGATATTTCATTACATAATAGTAACTATTACACTAAAGCATAATAAACTAAGCATCCCTTTATTTTTATCGTAATTTTTAGTCATTCTTCATAAGATCAATGCAAATTATTTATGGCTAGATCCAGTTATTTATCTCATAAATATGGGATGAACAAGCTTTCAACTATATATCAAACACAATCATTTATACATCAGACACAAATAGCCCATATATTTATTATTATTTACTCACAAATTAAGTGGATTTACTTCTGAATAGCTAGCTTTATGTTGTTTTTAAATAAATAACACGAACAGAGCGTTAACAGCGATGTGAAGTTACGTACCTGGTCATGATAGTTAGTTAAGTGTCTCTTCATACAACGTTTCAATGAATGCACTTAAGCTCATATTCTGAGACTTTGCTACTTTCTCTAAAATATTCTAGAACTCACGCTCTAATGGTAGGCTGGTTACTTGCCCCTATTTAACTACATGAAATAACAATCAATCATCTGAAAAAAGTTATATAATAGAAGACTAGAGATAACCAATATACAAGAAACAGCTTATTTAACGATCAGTCCAAAAGTAATAGGAGCCATCTACTACTGTCATGTCTATTAAAGCGCTACGTGCCTTAAAAGCCATTGCAGAAACTGGTAGCTTTGCTGCTGCATCCGACCAGCTGGGGTTAACACTGTCTGCTGTAAGCTTGCAAATTAAGACACTTGAGCAACAGCTCAATACCTCGTTATTTGATCGATCGGGTCGTAATGCAAAGCTCAATCATAATGGGCAACAAGTGTTGGCTAGAGCTGAACAGATACTTAACCTATATAATCAGCTAGGCTACGACTTAGACGACAGTGAGCATTTTTCTGGTCAATATTCTCTTGGGGCAATTCATAGTGTGCAAATTGGCCCTTTAGCCCCTATTTTGGCTAGCCTGCATAAAGACCACCCTAACCTGCAAATTAAAGTCAGAAGAGGCCAGTCAGCTGAGCTGGCAAAAGGGGTTGAAAAAAACCGCCTTGATGCAGCCCTAATCACCGAGCCGATTACCCATTATGCTTCTAACTGCTCTTTTACTCCCTATGCCGAAGAGCCCTTCTATATTGTTTCGAATCAAGGAACAACTATAGCCAATGAAACCAAGCTATTGCATCAAGTTCCCTTTATTCGCTTTGACAAAAAAGCCTGGGCTGGTGCCATTATTGATGAAGAACTAATGCAGCGTGGAATCCAAGTTAACGAGTGGATGGAACTGGATTCAATGGAAGCAGCCTTAAGGATGGTGGAGTATGGCTTGGGTATTACCATCATGCCATTAAGCAGGCAGCGATCACAACAGCTGGCTAAATCTTTCCAGCTAATTCCATTTGGTGCCCCGCCTTTAAAGCGCTCTATTGGGGTTTACCAAAAACTCAACAATAGTCGTGCTCCTGTTACCAAGCTTGTGTATGAGCTGATGGTGAAGAATGTTATTAGTTGAGTTTTTTTAAACTATCCATCAAGAAAATTAAAATTTTTTAAAGGCTAGTTAAGCATTATAATACTTTCTGTCTATGCCTAAGCAGTCGCCATCACTGCTTTAAACAAAAAATATTCTAGCTTAAAAGCCTGGTTATGATTACTATAATTGAAGCACTTGTTCCCATCTGTTTTGCCATTGCCAGTGGTTATATCATCAAACAACTGGCAAATATCCAAACCAACGTATGGTCTGGTATTGAAAAGATCACCTACTATGTACTCGCCCCAGCGATTCTCATTGATACCATTACTCGCCACTCTTTAGCCGAATTACCTTGGCCAACCATTGTGATGGTGACAAACACGACCATTTTTGCCTGTTGTCTGGTTCTAGCCTTTTGGCTATTGTTTGACAAGTCTTTATCTAAGCCAACCTTTACCTCGGTATTTCAAGGAGGAATTCGTTTTAACACATTTATCGCCCTTGCTATTACCAATGCATTATTTGGCGATGAAGGTTTAGTGATTGGTGCGCTCGTCGCTGTCACCATGATTGTATTAATCAATATTTTATGTGTCACTACCTTTTGTTTATTAATTAAAACAGAAAATCAAGCTTCACCGTCTCTTATCAACCAGTTAATAAAAAACCCTCTAATCATTGCCTGCTTAATTGGATTACTCTTCAACGCTTTTAATATTCATCCTCCAAAAGCAATCGCTGACTCAATCTCACTACTAGGCCGGGCAGCTTTTCCTATTGGATTAATGGCTGTAGGTGCTGGTTTAGAATTAAGGCGACTATTCAGTGACTGGAAACCTTCACTATTAGCTTCTTTTGTTCAGTTTGGCTTTAAACCTATAGTGGCGCTATTTATCATCAGTTATTTTTCCCTAACGCCCATTACAGCTACCGTAATTATTATATTTTTTAGTGTTCCCACTGCCCCTTCATCTTATATTTTATCAAGGCAATTGGGAGGCGATCATCAGTCTATGGCATCAATTATTACAGCACAAACCATGTTGTCATTTATTACAATGCCAATCTCGCTGTGGATAGCAAATCAGTTCTTTATATTCAACAGTAATTTATGAGACAGCGATAAAAATAGCTACTGATAACTCTTAGCTATTTTTTCTTGAGTACCATCTGCAATGAGTTTATCTAACTCTTTTTGTAATGCACTAATTGTGTCATCTGATACAGCCTGATTACAAGCTAACCCCATTTTTAGTGCAAAAATATCAGTAACTTTCTCCAAAGGTTCTCCAGAATCAACTAAAGCTTTATAACGAGACTCAGCCATTGCAACCATATCTACTCGATTTGACTTTAGCTTCTTCAACGATTTATCTGCATCACCAGCAGCACTCAATTTAGGAAAGCCTGATTTTTTCAAATACTCTCCACCTACATCCTGGTTTTGGATACCAATTTTATATTTTTTAGCATCATCTAAACTTGCCACATTAATATCTGAGCCTTTCAATTTAACTAAAATAGACTTATTTAGCGAAAGCGGCTCAACCCATTTAAACAATTTCTCTCTTGCGGGGGTATTCGAAGTTGTAAACACACAGTGATTTTTTGTAGTTTCAGCATTTTTATACGCTCTAGCCCATGGGTATACTTTCAGCTCATAATCAATACTTGCTCTTTTTAGTATTAACTCAACTTGCTCTGTCGCAATGCCTTTTACTTTACCATCTTTATCAGTAAAGCTTAGTGGTGCATATTCTTCAGTATTAATCATTAGTTTTTCAGCATTTACAAACATTGAACAAGTGCCACAAAAAGCCAGAACTAAATAATAAATTTTCATTGTTTATACTCCCGCACCACTACCATTTTTAGGGTTGCAACATTGATTTTTAATATTAGTGCTTCAGCAAAGCCTCTTGCATAATTTTTTTAACCACTCCAGTTTTCTTGAGCTTATATAACTCTATATCAAAACTTTTCATAAATTTTTTATAAAATGGATACTTACCTTGCTCTATCGCCACTTCCGAGTAGCCAATATAAACAGGGTCTAGTCCCACCACAGCCCCTTTTACCAGGTTTACATACCTTACTCCAACATAAAACTGCTTTGACTGTATTAATTTAGCATAAACTACATCAAATGATGATTCTTCTGCTAAAAAGCAATCCCCTCTCCCAAGCCCTGTCATCAGAATAATATTTTCAATACCTCTCACCTCACCATACTTTATTTTACCCTGCTTGATAAACTCCCTGAATCGGCTTCCACCCCATCCATCAAAACCAACAACATTATTAATATGTAGACCTGTATAGTCATCTGGCCAAAATTTTCGCTTTTTTTCCAGCACCTTTTGTTGGCAAATTACTAATATTTTTTCTTCATAAAAATGGATTGAGTATGGATATAAATATGGCCAGTCATGCCCATGAAAAAATACCGGCGCCAAACCAAAGCCTTGGCCCTTTTCCATCATTTGTTTACCACGTTGCCATGCGACAGGAACCATAGTCACCTGAAAATCTTCCATGTTGCTAAAAGCAGCCTCTAATACTTCAATATAGACTCCTTTTGCTTGTTGCTTGAGTTTATATGAGTAAGGCTTATAATTATCATCGACATGAATAACTACTGATATTTTTTCTCCATAAGTCAGCAAACAGTAAAAGACCAATACTATCAACAGCCACCCACGAAAGAGGTAATACACACCACTAAACGCCATTATAATTTTCAGTAGACAAATATATTTTTTAAGGCTAGTTTGTTTTTATGATAAGTCAAACTTTATTTATGTGTTTTCTCAAAAACATTGCCAAACAATTACAATATATTTAATGCGCGCTATTTATAAATCAATAATTCTTGCTGAGTTCGAAAAGAATTAGCATCTTTTATAGCGCTTACAGACAAAATCATTTGAACGTAATCAGAAGGCAAATTTGCAGATTTTGCACCATATACAACATGTGTTTTATACCAATCAAAAGGAATCAAGCTATCATCGATACAGGTAGCATAATATGTAACAGCATTATACTCCTTTCCTTGTGGATTAATTACACGAACTATTTTGTCTAAATATCCTTTACCAAGACCTTCAATTTTATCAAGTTGATGTTTATGGTTTGACTCTAATTGATAAATGGTGCCCCAAACATAATCAATATTATTCCCAGTATAGTAAGCATCACATTTACCTGATCCATCCATACCACATTTATGAAAGCGTAGCTGATAACTTCTCAACTTGGCGATATCAATCAGGCTGACATCGCCAATACGCTGTTGCAAACGTGGCACAGACATATTAGAACCGTAGGCAAAATACAACATTACCACATTAAATCATCAGGGATCTGATAATCTGCATAAGGGTCATCTTCATCCATCTCTTGTTGTGTATTTTCAGCCAAAAATGCTATACAAGACTCATCCCTTAACATAATTTTTTCTGCGATTGCTTTTGGCACTAACTCATAACCTTCATTAAGTCTTACAATTGCCAGTCGGCCTTTGCTAAGATCAATTTGGAGTGTTTCGGTTACATAAATTTTTTTAATTTTCTTCTCATCAGTAAAATTGTAGCCGACCTCTCCATCACCCTTATTAATTTTATTCAGTTCAATTAACTGCTTTATTTGTGCAGTAATAGCTTTTTTTTCAGCCTCAGCTTTTAATTCTAAGTTCAATAGTCTATCTCGCTCAGCTTTTTCTTGGATAGCCTGTTGAGCGCTAAGCTTAGTTTCATCAACAGCTGTTTCTTTACTCTTTTGTTTGGTTTTCTTCTTCTTATGTTGGTCTTTCTTTATTTGGTTTGCCTTTTTCTTATCAACCAACCCCGCTTTTAGTAACTGATCTTGTAACGACTTGCTCATATTGTAACCTTGATAATGATCAGGGCTGGTTTGCTTTGCTACTCCCAACCCTTTGTTAACCTGACTGTAAACCTTAGTAGAGGCACCCTTATTATACGCAATCTTACCAGGGATAGTAGATATACCCGCTAAAACTGACGTAATCTTACTATCATTTGAGCAACGGCTGCAGTTTTGCCTGGATGGCAGCCGCAAAGCCTTGCAAATGTTCAGCAGTGGCTATTTCGTTATCAACATACTCAAAGCCAGGGATTACCACTTCACTGATTAGCCCATACTCTCCTTCAAGCAGTTCAGCTGCTTTCCAAATACCACCCGATACCAACAGTTGTAAGTGTTGACCTTGGTTAAGCCTAGAACCTAGTATCTGCTGATTTATCTTTCCTGCATTGGTAACAGTTGTATACTTAATTGCACCACCCAAATGAAAGAAGTGAATGATATCTGACTTGTTACGATGCAGCACGTTAATTGGACGGTCTTTAGTGAGCAAATAAAAAATAGAAGTACATAGACTTCTATTACTATTATCCTCTCCCATCCCTTCAACATAATACTTTGACTCATAGGTACGTCGATAGTACCCAGATTCAAAAGGGTGCGGCTCTAAGCCTAACAACGAAATGATATCTTCAACCCTATTCATAGCTCTGCCTTATTATGCCTTAAAGTAGTTTCAGTGGATTCCCAAGATTAGGGCACATCACTCGCGAAGGGTATAGATTAGTATTGTTGTACTAATAAAATATATTTAATCATTTTCTAAAAATTATACTGCATTCATTTCTACCATAAAATGTTACTTTTAAGTATGATCTGCAGAAGCTGTACCGAATATAAGCAATATAGCGCTAAACTCTTATTAACAATAATGTACTCAGTGCAAATGGATTTTAGAAGCGACCATCAAGTGACCAAGCCTTATAATCCTATAAATAATAGGTGATTCTGGCGAAAAGTGATGACAACAAGCCATCAAAATCGTTCGCGAAGAGTATAAAAGGGATTTAAATGAAAGCGAGTAAATACCATCACACCTCTATTCAAATAATTATTTTTTTTCTCCTCTTATTCTTAACCCTTTGGAATACGGCAAATGCACAAGGCAAAGTGATTGCCATTGTTAGTGTAGACTGGGAAGGTAGGACCTTAGAGGCTGAAAACTTACAAGCCATGAATGATTTTCGTAATGACTACCCCCAAGTAGGTTTACTTCAGTTTTTAAATGCTGCTTACTACACTAAACCAAATACCAATCATCAAATGGTTACTCAAGCCATCCGTTCAGTATTAAGACCCAGTGATGAGCATGGCTTGCATATTCATGCCTGGCGCTCTTTAGTTGAAGCAGCAGGTGTCAACTTTCGTACAGAACCCAACTGGTCATACCCTGGCCCTATCACGCTAAACAGGTGTCGCCTAACAGGTGATTGTGGTCATAATGTACCCATAAGTGCCTATACACATAATGAGTTAAGAAGCATTATTCAGTTTAGTAATCAAATGTTGGTTGATGCGGGTTTTAATTACCCTGTTAGTTTTCGTGCTGGTGGTTGGATGGCTGCTCCTCACGTCATCAATGCACTTTCTGCAGAAGGATTCAAATTTGACTCTTCAGCAGCTGCCACCATTTTATTAAAAGGAAGGCGATGGTCAGATCGATTATATAATTGGCTCACTGAACTATGGGGTGGTGTTAATACCGTTTCTCAACCCTATTTAATTGGCCCCAGCTATGCTCCCTTATGGGAACTACCTGATAATGGGATATTGGCTGACTATATTACTGGCAAAGAAATGCTCACCGTTTTAAAGCGCAACGTAAATAAGTGGCGTCAAAACCCTGAGAAAAATGTATATATTTCTATTGGATTCCATCAAGAATCTGCTTCACGATATATCAGCCGTATTCGTGAAGCGGTAGATCTTTTTGAAGATTATACAAAAGAAAATAATATTCCTTTTGAGTGGGCTACATTACCCTTAGATCCAGCTAGCTTTAATTAGCTTTAGGGTACCGTTAATTATCTAGCCCATTGTTATCTAACAATGGGCTAGACTTCCTACTTACTAGACTGAAACGCTAAAACCAAACCCGACCCAACAAAAGTAGTACCAAATATTCTACCAATTAGCTGACGTAGTTTAAGTGTTATTAACCAGCCCTTTCAAGGTGAGAATACAACCAATCTGGACATAACTTAATCAGATCGTGACTTTAGATTGTAACTCCTC
>NZ_JAPMOU010000036.1 GCF_028858535.1 Spartinivicinus poritis | reverse complement strand
TCAGGCAAAAGCGATAAGAAAACAGCATCGCTGTGATGATATAGACAAGTTATTTATACAGCATCTTCAATATGCCAATTTATGATTTTCTAGCTATATCACTTACAGCCAACCGGGTAGTTTCTTCTTTGGTTTACCTGCAAGAAATAACGTAGAGGTAAATGCATTTAAAGGTAGGGATAATAAAGTAAATGGCAAACCAAAAAGTACCCAACAAGTTGATAACTTGAGTCAGTACGATTTGGGAATGATTGGTATTTCGAAAGATGTAGCGCTTCTGAGTGGTACCAATACATACCTGGCGGTCGGTTTAGGTATTTATTTAAAAGAGAAAAAAACTAACCGGATTGGTTCTAAATTTACCTTTGGTGAACGACTGGCCCTTGGCTACCGCTTTGATAGTGGTATAGCCATGGAACTCTATGCCAGGCATTTTTCTAATGCGGGTATTACTGATGATAATAGCGGGCAAAACTTTGCTGGCTTAAGTATCGGCTATACTTTTTAAACAGTTAGTGGAAATCTCGGGGACTTGCCCCATAGTAGGATGCCCCATAATCGCTTCAGCCATTATGGGGTAACAGTTTGCGATAGAGCTTATTTCTCTCCACTAGGATTAATGCAGGATATTGTGGGAAAAGCCTAGATACCAACTCTTACCTGTAATTATTCATAATATGATCTTGCGAATTTAACTAGGACTACTACCAGTTGCGCAAACAGGTATGACATTAGACTCCACTTACAATAGAGGCAAGCTATCATATAAAGGTTTTATTAAATAAAAGAGGTTCAGGTATCAAAATTTTATAGTTATTGGCTCGCTCGATTATTTAAAAATGGTAGAACCTTTTCACTAAATTCTGGCTGTTGCGTATTCCAGAAAATAATATCTGCCATAATATACTGACTTAGGAAATCATATAGCTCTGCAATAGTAAATTTCTTTTTTGTTTTTGGGTTGATATAATTATAGTCAGGCTCTTGCACAGCAAAAGAAGTAATAGAAAGTAAGTCTTTATTTTTATTAAAAAATGGATAACTATTTTCCATCTGCCCCTTACGAAATGGAACAGTATCTGGATTACCTAAGCCAATTTTTTTCTCAATTGCAAAAGAAAATAGTCTGCTCATATAGCCTTGATCATTATTCCAGTTACATGGGAAGAAGTTTACATACTGTACTGCAAAACTCTTGTTAAATGCTTTTTTTAAAACTGACATATTTTCTAGAGTAGCTAGGAAATATGTACCACAAAACTTAGGGTTTATAAGCTTCTGACTAATGTCAATTGCTGTTTCGGGAAGGTTAATACCAGTAATTATCCCATCAAAGTTTTTTCCTAATGCGATTAGTAACGCTTGAAACCGCTCACGTACTTTTGGGTTCCATTGTTTTGCAACCCAGCCTTCTCCAATTTCTTTACCATTACTGCGACTGTATTGTCTAACAATACCGCCATCATACTCCTCTGTAAGCAAGTATTTAGGAACTGGTATTGCCTTGGGAGAAAATGTTCGATCTTGAATTTGTATAAATAATTTTTTGTTATATTTTGATAAAAATTTCAAATCCTGCTCAATAGCTTCAAAATTGTAATGCCCTTTTTTTGGCTCCAATTTTCTCCAACGATATATAATTTGTGCACCATTAATATTTTTATTGTTGAGTTCTTTCCATGAAGATTCGGCAGAATTACCACCCAAAAACAAATAAATTTCAGGAGCACTATAACTAATGATTGGTGCCATCGCCAGGAAACAAAATAACAGTGTGTTAATAGTTTTTTTCATGATAAGTACTAGCAGTTAAAAGTTTATCGGTGATAGCATGACACAATTCACATGAGTTATGTCATGTGAATGTAACTTTGTAGACAGATCGATTATTGATTGCGAGGTGATAGTTAAATCACTGAGTGAGCCCCTATAAGGGGCAATATACTAGTCAACCATCAAACTTTCAAAGAAGCTGTTTAATTTTTTCTTTTACACTTGCATCAATTGCTTTTTGCTTATCTAAATTGTAACCCACAATTTTCTTTGTGGGTTCATCGACATAGCCTATAAAGTCAAGTACTTCGTTAAAACGACCTGCAAAAAAGCAGCTCTTGCAGCATACTGATACAATAATCTGGGCAAAGTGTTGAATAACTGGGTCGCTTTTCTTTAGGATGGGGATAACTTTATCAGAAACGCTTATAAATATGTGCAACAGCTCTTTAGTGCCTTTTCTAGTGAAATCCATAGAATCAAGTGGAAAGGCAAAGGGCTCAAGAGCAAGGCTGATTGCAGGCGTGTTCTCATCAATGTATGACTCCAAATTTGCTTTCAGTATGATATTACCTCGCCTAATAAAAGTATCGATTGGTATATTCATGATATCTTCGTCTTCTTCTGTCAAAAATATCAGGTCATTAATACTGATACCTATGTTGCTTGATATCTGCGCCAGAATTTTTTGTTCTTCTTCAAGCGACATTTCAGGTTCACAATCATAATCGCCCTCGTCTTCCTCTATGTAGAACTCGCTTTCTTCAAAATTATCATACGCGGTATCAATCCAGTCTTTACCTGATTGGTGACAATCTAGAATGAAAGCGAAAAAGTCTGCCAAACTATCACTAATGACCTGGGCAGAACTATCCTCACCTGGACCAAGAATTATTTGTCCTATCTTACCTTTGTTTGATGGGTCTAAATCAATAAAAAGGCAGTTTGAAAGTATATTTGAGCCAATGGGTATCCACTTGTTATTGAAGTAACCGTGTTTTAGCCTACTATCTTCAGGGGCAAACAGCCCATCTTCAATATCTTCTTCAAATTGTTCCTTTACTTCAAGACAACTTTTTAACATTGAGATCATTCCATCTGGGAATGGGTAAAGTTCGGTTTCGTAACCTGCTGAGAATTTCTCGTCTTCAAATGCTTCCATCCCAAGAAACCATATCGATAACGTGCCTTTATCTGGATAATCAAATAACATAAAGTCTTTTAATTCCTTATGGATTGAGTATCCAAGCTCGCTTTCAAGTTCATTAATTTCCTCTTGAGTACAGCCGCTTTTTCCTGGCGTTTCTAACGCTACTTCAAACCCCTTTGCAGCTTGTTCTTTGTAGTATTCAACCAGCTGTTTATATGCCTCTACGACCTTGCTCATCACAAACTCCAAAAAGTGTGTAACTGTTTATAATTAAATGACTTCACTACTTAGTAGCATAGCATGTGGGTAAACAAATTATATACAAGAAAAAAATAAGGGGAATATGTCACCAAGCATACAACGAATGTTTTTTATTTTTTAGAAAAACCGATAAAGTTTGCGATAGATCTTCCAGAAGAAGATTGTGTGATAAGACTAATCTTTTCTCCATTACTATTTATTATTCCTATCGCTACTGACCCTCCTCCATCAAGGTTATAGGAGCGACTTGGCGTGTTATTTAATTTATCTAGTCTAGTCATGAAGGTTGACCACTCTGGCATAGTGTATCCGTTAGAGTTCTTTCCTCTTCCATCTGCTCGGCCGACTACTAGCCTGACTCTTGAATCATTACTTTCCGTATTGTCTTGGTTTTCTGGCAGGCTTATTGCTGCTCTTGGATTGGGATCACTAGAATGGCCTAGTTTTCCGGGCAAGCCAGTGACGCGTGTATATTGATACTTTGCGTCTGTGAGTTTGTTTTCAAGGAATTGAGCTTCATTGTTTTTACCTAATATAGGAGCAACGCTAATATATGAGCCATTATTGAATTTAAGAATGCTGTAGTCATTTTCATAACCACTAGGTACTTTGACAGTACATACTTTTATAGCGGTAATTGATGACTCACCTATTGTTGCAGTCTCAGGTTTTTCTGGAGATGCTAATTTACTCATATTAAAGAAGGAACCATTGATGAACACTACGGCGTTTGATGAGTTATCTTTAGAAAAAACTTTAAATAACTCCTCTCCTGAAGTTTTAACAGGGTTGTATAATTTTTCCCCACCATAAACCCCGCCTGAAAACTGTTTATGATTTAATGAGAAATAATCTATTTTTCTATTCCCCCTGCTTTGATCAAACCTTTCTATTCCTATTCTTTTTAACATTTGGTTATCAGCATTTATTCGTGTATGAATCACCCCTGGACTAACTGAACTAGTCTGTATTGCCTGCCTTATTTTATATCCTTTATAAAAAGATTGGATTAATATTGCTGCCTTTTCGTCACTCATCAGGCTTTTATTAAGGCTTACTGATAGCGGCTTTTTTTGTACAGGAAAAGAGCCTCGGTTATTTTGTTGCGTTGCATTGATGTATAGTTCAATAGGTTTATTTTTGTTGTTCTCTATGCTTACACGTTTTCCTTGAATATCACCGTAGTTATTTGTATGGGTGTTCTCTACATAAAATGTTGATCTTCCAACTTGACTTATATAATCAGAGTTCATATATAGCTACCCTAATATTTAAGGCGAATTATTTAAGAATAGGTTTAAGGCTTGAGTGTTTACTTGTCATTTTTCACCATAAAACCTAGTTGCAATAAACCCAGATACTACTGCAAGTAAACTACCCGTTTTAAGTTTATTCATACGAATAACCACTAAATAGTAAATAAGTTATATTTTATCAAAAAAAACTTAGCTGAAAATTAGAAGAAAAAATTCATTATTATGATTTAATATCCTATCGATATTTGCTACAATCAGAATTACCCTTTTAGCTATTTAGGCTATGGCCTTGTTTATTCTGCTTGTGTCTGCAGAAACTGTAATGAATTTTACAAGAAAATAAAGCGCCTAAACACCAATCTCTGGTTCGCAAGAACGTTGAAACCCATAAATTTTGCTAATAGACCGTTGCTTTGTCCAAAGTTTTGTCGTTCAACGAGGTCTATTAAACTGTTTGCTAAAGGATATATATGGACGATAAAAATAAGCTGCCCAAAATTATTCTGGAAGAAGTGCGAACAGGCACCCCTTCGCTACTTGGTCATTCAGGTATAAAATCAGCCATTGATAAGAAGACGACTGATCACACTATCCGAATTACATCTTTGGGAATCGAAGGTGATGTTCAGGTTGACTTGGCCTACCACGGCGGTCCAGATCGTGCCATCCTTCATTATAACCGTGATCACTATGTCCATTGGAAACAAGACCTCCCAAACAGTGCAGATTATTTTGTAGCAGGCGGTTTTGGTGAGAATTTTGTTACATCAGGCCTATCAGAAAGGGAAATTTGCATAGGCGACAAGGTTGCAGTGGGAAGCGCTATTCTGGAAGTCAGTCAATTTCGTCAGCCATGCTTCAAATTGAATCACAGGTTCCATAACAAAGGCATGTCGCGGCGAACACAGGCAACGGGGCGGACTGGTTGGTTCTACCGCGTTCTGCAAGAAGGTGAGATTAAGGCTGGTGATACACTTGAGATTATTGAACGCCCGCTTCCTGAATGGTCCATTTCTCGATTACAACATTATGTTTATGATGGAGCAGATGATCTGAACATGGCGAAAACCTTGTCGACACTTCCTTATCTTGGTTCTGAAATACGCAGTGTATTTGAAAAGCGGGTTACTACCAAATCTGTAGAGGACTGGAACCACCGATTATCAAATGGGGCTTTAGCTAAAATTGGAACGACTTGGAGCGAGCTAACGATCACTGATGCTGAGTTTTTAACCCCAGTTGTGCGTCGGTTACGGTTTGAACGGGCAGATGGTGGACCAGTACCGGATTTTACAGCTGGTGCTCATATCGACATAAAACCAGACAACTCCCTGACCAGAAGCTATTCACTGATTCACTTGCCAGACGGAAAGGGATATGAAATAGCCGTTAAAAGAGAGCCAGAAAGTCGCGGCGGATCAGCATGGGTTCATGATACAACAAACGTCGGCGATCAGCTGATGGTTGCCATGCCAACAAACTTCTTTCCCCTTTCAGATGATGCAAAACACAATATTTTAATAGCCGGTGGTATCGGAGTAACGCCTCTGCTGTGCATGATTGAACAATTGGAAGAAAGTAGTGCCGAATGGGAATTGCATTATTGTGCCCGTTTTAAAGATAACGCCCCTTATTCGGATTTACTGAAAGAAAACTATCCCGGCCGTGTGCATATATACTTAAGCGATGAAGACCCAGATGCGCGCTTGGATATTAAAGCCCTTCTTGAAGAGGTAAGAGAAGGCACGCATATTTATTGTTGCGGGCCAAAAGGACTCATGGACGCGGTTCAAATGTTTTCTGCACATTGGCCATCAGGAACTGCCCATTTTGAAGCCTTCACAGCGGGTTCGGCTTTTGATAATCAGGATAACAACTCATTTGAAGTAATTATTGAGTCCTCAGGTGAACAAATTAAGGTTAGCTCCGAAGCCACATTATTGGAAGCATTACGTGATGCTGGATTAACCGTTGAATCGAATTGTGAATCTGGAACCTGTGGCACATGCAGAATAAATTATGAAAATGGGGACATTGAGCATAGGGATATGGTTTTGACACCTGATGAGAGAGAAAACACAATGATGTGTTGCGTATCTCGAGCAAAAGGAAACGTGACACTCAAGCTTTAATCAACAGGCATGAGAGACATGTGTCCCCTTTATACACAATTGCTGAAGGGGCACAATAGCCTAAAAACTCATTCACTTGTGATTCTGTTACACAATAAATAAAAGCCGCATCGTTGTTCGGGATGAGGAATAGAGACCATTAATTGCTGCTGGGCAATGGTGCTAATACCTAAGTCTCCTGTGGTTTAAGTACTTATCGTGGTGTAGCGTTTTATAAAGGGTTACAGTTTTTAGGGGTATGTACCCCTATGTAAAACCGGTTTCTAGCCGCCTCTAAATCGCTGATGGCTTTTTCAACATTGCCATCCTCAATAAATTGACTAAATATTCGAATACCTTTATCTGCCATATTTTGTGGTGTATCTCGATCATAAAACTGAGCATACCCAACTGCCTGATCTAATAGTTTTTTGCCCTCTCTTAAAAAATAGGTGTTTTTCGGTTTAGCCTCTCTATTAATGGGAATCATTGACAGTCCATCAGTCAGTAATTCCTGTACTTCTTTTGTTGCTAAAAAAGCCATAAATTTTTTCGCATATTTCTTGTTCGCTGCCGCTTTACTTAAAAAAAATATATCAGTTGGCGCATCTTCATAAATAGGCATGTTTGTCGTCATCTCGGGAAACTTTATGAATTTAATATTTTCTTTAATATTGGGAGGAATTTTCCCAAACAAGCTTTCAGCAAAATTACCTATCAAGGTAAACGCTGTTTTTCCCCTGTAAATCGGTGGAAAAACCAACTTCCAGTTATGATTTCTCGCGCCAGGATGATAAAACCCCTGATGTACCAGTTCTGCCCAGTGGTCAAATACACGACGTACGCTTGGGTGGGTATAAGCAATACACCCCTTAGTGAGTTCACGGTGAAAATCAAGGCCATTTAAACGAAGATTTAAATAATCAAACCAACCAGCAGCAGGCCAGTTTTCTTTGTTTCCAATCCCAATACAGTATATGTTGTGCTTTTTCAAGGTATAGCAGATATCTAAAAATTGTTTCCACGTTTTGGGCAATGACAGGTGATACTTAGCTAATACAGCAGAATTATAGTAGAAACCCCATTGATAATAAGCAAAAGGTATAGCATAAACCTTACTATTGAATGATACAGTTGCTTTGATGCCAGGACTAAACACTTGGTCAAGCTTATGTTGTTGCCAAACCTCTGTAATATCTTCAACGTAATTTTTTCTCACCAGGTTATACAAGCGTTCACCTGCACTGCCAAAAAAGATATCAGGGACATTTTTATCTGGTTTTCTTCTTAACCAGGGAATGATTGCCGCTTTAAACTCTTCATCATAAAGGGTAATAAGCTCTACTTTGGCCTTTGGGTATTGTTTTTCAAATCGACTAATTACCTCCTCTACCCCTGCTCTCGCTTTGCCTGAAGCCGTAATTAACCCCACGCCTACTCTCAGTATTTCTGAAGCAAACAAAAGGCTGGTCTGACCACTACCAATCAATAGCAGTAAAGCCAGAGTAAATCGTAACGAGATAACTACACCATGCTTACTCACATTCATGGGTAACATTAGGTAATTGTTTGCAAAACTCTTATGTAAGCATAGCTTGTGTCATTAAGTCACAGCCTTTGCAGTAAACTTTATTACTGCTTTTTTGACAAGCCAGCTGATTCCTAAGCTATTAGCTATCATTACCGTTATCATTGGCTGACTGCATTATTCGAAATAATTTATAAAAAAGCCATACACATAAACAATCATTCATTGCTATTACTTATGGACCCACTTACTCTCTAAGAAACCTTCTCTTTTTTGGCTACCTCCATGAACATTGATCGCCGCATAAGCCCCCGCTATCCCCTTCAGCAACTGAACTGTGTAGGTATTCTCAAAAGCCATCGAGATACTAGCTATATCAAAATGTTGAATATTTCCCAAGAAGGCATCCTGGTTCAGTCGTGCAAAAAAATGCTACCAGGAGAGATCTGCATTCTCTGTTTGTATACCATGAACTATGAAAATAAAGGCATGAGCATTTATGTACATGCTCAAGTATGTCACACAGAATTAAAAGATAATAACTATTTAATCGGCTTAGAGTTTACTTATATCCACTCTCCCTGTGAAAACTTCATATCCTATTTTCTGGATGATATCTGTTAGGCGTCTTGCTTTAGGAACGCAAGGGAAATAACTTGAACAGTTTTAGTCCCAAGGCACCCACCTGGCAAGGCGCAAAAATGAAGGCATAGTGGGTCTATGTCAAGTTTTTGCCCTAACCACCAATAAACTCATAGCGCCAGGCGGGATGGATGGGGAATAAAAATTCAAGTTATTTCTCGAGCGTTCCTTAGTGCTTATAAGGATCAGCTGCGTCTCTAATCCCATCACCAAAGAAGTTAAATGCCAAGATAACTAATATAACGGGGATAACCGGGATTAATAACCAAGGATATATCGCAACCACATTCACATTTTGCGCTTCACTTAACAGCACCCCCCAGCTGGTAATCGGAGGACGTAAGCCCAAGCCTAAAAAGCTCAATGCAGTTTCCCCTAGAATCATAGTAGGAATGGATAATGTAGCAGAGGCAATTAAGTGACTAAAGAAAGCTGGCAATAAATGCCTTCTAACAATGCGCTGGGTTTTTGCTCCCATTAATTGGGCTGCTACCGTATAATCTTCTTCACGCAAAGCTAGAAGTTTAGAGCGCACCGCCCTGGCTAGCCCAGTCCAGTCCATTAAGGCTAAAATTAAGGTAATCCCAAAAAACACCCACAAAGGGCTCCAGGTAACAGGTAAAATGGCTGATAATGCCATCCATAATGGCAATTCTGGAAATGAGCGGATTATTTCAATACTCCGTTGCACCAGATGGTCAATCCAGCCACCGTAATAGCCAGCCAAACTCCCAATCACAATCCCCATCAGCATACTTAACGTAATGCCCACCAAGCCTATGGTCATGGAAATTCTGGCGCCATAAACAATACGGGAAAACATATCGCGACCTAGTCGGTCTGTCCCAAATAAAAATAAGGTGCCTTGCTCGGGGGCACAAAATAGATGAACGTTGCTTTTAAATGCTCCCCAAAACTCATATTCATCACCACGACAAAAAAACCGAATCGGCAATACTTGGGTTTTATCTTCATGGTATTCACGTTGCAGCAACTCCATATTCAACGTGTTATACCAGCGATAAACAAATGGACCAACAAACTGACCTTCATGGAAAAAATGAACTGGCTGCGGCGGTGAATAAATATGGTCCGTATTTCTGGTATGCAAATTGTAGGGGGCAAGAAACTCACAAATTAAAATGGAAGCATAAACAAAAATAATAAAAACCCCACTCACCATGGCCAACCGGTGTCTTTTAAACTTCCACCAGATCAGAGCCCACTGTGATGCTAAATAAAACTGCTCTTGCTCAGCCGCCACTTTGGTAATGGCATCAGGGTCATAGGGTTCTATTGAAACATAATGGGGATTAGCAGGATGCTCAGGTTGATGCCTCATTTGGTGGCTCCTCCCGTTAAGCGAATGCGGGGATCTAACGCAGCCAACGCTAAATCAGAGACGAGTACGCCAATGACGGTTAATACGGCTAAAAACATCAAAAACGAACCAGCCAAATACATATCCTGGCTTTGTAAGGCCCCTAATAACATTGGACCAGTCGTGGGCAATGACAACACCAACGCAACAATCTCTGCACCTGAGATAATACTTGGCAACATGCTGCCAATATCGGCAATAAAAAAATTCAGTGATACCCGCAGTGGGTATTTAACCAACAGTTTTTTCTCTCCAAGTCCTTTGGCGCGACCTGTGACGACATATGGTTTATTTAATTCATCCAGCAGATTGGCACGCAAACGTCGAATCATCCCAGCGGTACCTGAAGTGCCAATCACAATCACAGGAATCCATAAATGTTCCAAAATGGATTTAAACTTTTCCCACGTCCAAGGTTGATTAACATACTGTTCATCCATTAAGCCGCCAATAGAAACGCCAAAATAAACATTGGCTAAATATAACAATACTAATGCCAATAAAAAGTTAGGGGTCGCCAAGCCAATAAAGCCAATTAACGTCAAACCATAATCCCCCCAACTGTATTGATGGGTGGCTGAATACATACCAATAGGAAAAGCGATTATCCAGGTAAAAATAATGGTTAACATTGATACCATGATGGTTAAATACATTCGATCCCCTACCACTTCCCTCACTGGCAGGTTATATTCAAAGGAATAACCTAAATCTCCCTCCAATAGCCCTGTTACCCAGGTCCAGTATTGTTCAGGCATTGACTTATCAAGACCATACTCTTGCCTTAAATAAGCAATTTTTTGTTTATCAATCGACTCCCCCTGGCTTTGCAACTCGGCCATGTAGCTTTCTAAAAAATCCCCCGGGGGTAATTGGATAATCGTAAACACGATAATACTGATGACAATGAGGGTTGGGATCATCATCAAAATACGGTGAGCAATATAATTAAACATATTCACTCCCCTGCTTTTGTCTTTAACCAAAAAGTATCCATACGATAAACGCCAAAATAAGCCCCAGGCTCCCAGCTAAACCAACCCTCCTTAGGCACATTCATTAGGTTATTACTCACTACAATTGGCTGTAATATCCCCGTGACAGTACCAATGGTATAAACCTGGTCAGCATAAATAGACAACATCTGCCGCCAGATATCAGACTTTTGTTGTATATTAGGCGCATGCATCCAGTTTCTATGTAATTTAACCAGCTCCAACACCTCTGGCAGTTGAGGAGGTTTGCCTTGACCTGTTTCATAATATTTACCCCACTGCGACCACTGATATTGTTCCTGTACACTAGGTGCTAATTGTTTTGGGTTCATTTCAGCGGTTGGTAAGGCATTGTCCAGTCCTTCCCAGACGGCCATAATGGCATCTCCAGAAAAAACCCGGTTACGAAATACCTCCCGTTGGGATGGGCGGGTCAATAATTTAATACCGATGCCTTGCCAATGATCACGGATTAATTCCAAAATATCCGTTTGTTCTGTTGACTCACCAGGGGATTGCACAATAATTTCCATGGGTCGGCCATCAGGTAATAGGCGAATACCTAAATTATTGCGTTTAGTTAACCCCAGTTCGTCCAGCAGCTGATTGGCTAGTTTGGGGTCATATTGACACCAACTCTTAGTGAATTTTTTATCATAAAGCGGGCTTGCAGGTAATACCGTATTCCCCCCTTCTATCGCTAGCCCATAATACACCACCTGATTTATTTCACGCCGGTTAATTGCCAAAGATAATGCCCGCCTAAACGGGGCTGATTGCATCAACTTGCGCCACTCAGGGTCGTTTGCATTCAAGTTAGGGTAAAGGGCAACCTGCGAACCCCGTGCATTTTTCCAGAGAAAAACTTTATAGTTACTTTGTTTTTCACCTGCTTTTAAAAAGGTGTAGTTGTCTAACCGAATATAACGGGCTTGCAACGTAGCATCGCCCGCCCGAGCTTTGGCTGGAATCAAACTACTGGAAGCAATATTAATCACTACCTGGTCAATATAAGGCAGCTGTTGGCCTTTTTCATCGACTCGGTGATAATGAGGATTGCGCTTAAATACAAATCGCTCTGAAGGAGGCTTGGTTGTATTCACCCATGGTTGTAAGACCGGTAATTTCGGATTGGTTAATTTATACTGCCTGGCTCTAGAATGATGTAGCCCTGCCCAGTTTCGTTTACTGTGTTTATCAACCAATAAAGCCAGCGTTTCTGCTTGTGTATAAGAAGCATGAAATTGCTTTAAATAGTGGGCCGGTACATAAATAAATAATGGTCTGGCGCCAGCCAAGGCAGGTAAGAAATAAGGGTTAGGCTCATCCCACCGATAACGCACGGTATGCTCATCAATTAAGGTAAAAGTTGGTGACTTCCCTTTTACCATTAATTGTGGTGGTGGGCCAAAAGGAGACAGTTTTTTATTATTAGCTATATCCTCCCAATAATAACGGAAGTCCTCTGCGGTAAATAAATGGCCATCAGACCAACGATGGCCTTTTCGAATAACTAAGGTAAAGCTGCGGCCTCCCTCTTCCACAATAATATCTTTCAATAAATCCGGCTTCAGCTCAAAATTACGAGTAAACCCAACTAGTCGGGCATAACCAAATACTGTCATCATTCGAATATCTTTGCTTTTTGCCATCAGCGTATAGAGCGTGCCTCCTCGTTTACCAATGGTCTGATCAGGTGCCATCTTGGTCACTAATGGTTCTTCAGGTAGGTCTGCCATTACTGCCTGAACACTGATTCCTCCCAGCAGCAACACAACAAGCGCTAATACAACAAGAAAAGTATTAAGCTTAGGGACATGCACGAAATAACTTTCTAGATTTTTGTTCCAAGGCGCCCGTTTGGCAAGGCGCAAAAAAGAAGGCATAGTGGGCCTACGTCGAGTTTTTGCAACACATCCAAGCGGGATGGATTGGAGCCAAAACAGGGAGTTATTTCGTGCAAGTTCCTTAATACTCATGGGGACACATCCTGACAAAATGGTCTTCTTCTATTTCAACCAGCTCATTAGGAATATGAGGTGATAAGGTGTAAGGGGCTGGCCAGAATTCTGGCTGAGACAACGCCGGTCCAAGCTTCTCAAACTCGCGCCGGGAACTTAAATCAGGTGCTAACACCGCTTCCATTAAGGTTTTGGTATAAGGGTGATTAGGGTTGGCAAATAGCTTTTCGGTCGGCGCCTGTTCGACAATCTGACCGCGACACATCACTACAATGCGATCGGCAATATAGTCTACAACAGCCAAATTATGACTAATAAATAAATAGGTTAACCCTAATTCATGCTGTAAGTCTTTTAATAAATTAAGAATCTGCGCTTGTACTGAAACATCCAGCGCAGAAACAGGCTCATCTAAAATTAAAAAATCCGGCGCTAACGCTAAAGCCCTGGCAATACTGATCCGCTGTCGCTGCCCCCCAGAAAAACTATGAGGATAACGATTTAAAAAAGCAGGGTCTAACCCTACCAACTTCATCAACTCTTTCGCACAGTCGCGACGAGATTCTGGATCACCAATATTATGAATAACTAATGGCTCTGTTAATACATCTAAAATGGTCATACGCGGACTCAATGCACTGAATGGATCTTGAAAAACCAACTGAATTTTAGTGCGAAATGCCCGTAAAGAGTCTTCATCTAAATTAAGCAAAGAAAGGACATTGCCTCGATCATTATAACGAATGTCCCCAGCACTGGGAGATAAAGCTCGCATGATCATCTTGCTAAGTGTGCTTTTACCACAACCACTTTCACCCACTAGCCCTAAGCATTCTCCAACTTCAATTTTAAACGACACCTTGTGTACGGCTTGAATAACCTCTTGTTCCGACTGTCGTTTAAACCACTTGCCTTTGCGTTGTGAAAAGTTTTTACTCAACCGAACTACCTCTAGATGAGGGCCAATCAGTTTTTCTTCCGGTTGCCAGTGAGTAAAGTTTTTCTCAATATTTTCAGTGGATACCTGAATATCACGAATGGGGGTTAAGCGCTCCTCCTTCGCTAACCCAAAACGAGGAATTGAGTGAAATAATGCTTTTAAGTAGGGATGTTGAGGGTCACCATAAATCGCTTCTACTGGCCCCCGTTCGACAACATGTCCGTGATACATCACTACCACTTCATCCGCCATATGAGCGACCACACCTAAATCATGGGTAATCAGTAATATCCCCATGTTTAATTCCCGCTGCAGCCGCTGCATTAACTTCAATATTTGCAACTGCACAGTGACATCCAGTGCCGTAGTGGGCTCGTCGGCAATTAAAATAGCAGGGTGACAAATTAATGCCATCGCAATCATGGCCCGCTGCCGTAAACCACCTGATAGCTCAAATGGGTAAAGGTGAAATGCCTGATCGGCATTCCGAAACCCCACTAATGACAGCATATCTTTGGTCAGTTTAAGTCCCTGTTGCTTACTGATACGACGATGCAAAAACAGCGCCTCACTGACTTGGTCGCCAATAGTATGCATATTGGACATGGAAACCATCGGTTCCTGAAAAATAATTGAAATTTGGCTACCACGCATATCCCTCATCATTTGCGAGTCTGGCGACAATTTGGCGATATTGGTGGTGCTGACTAAAATACCGGGCTCACGGAAAATAATATCCCCTTTAGCAATTCGCGCATTTTTCGGCAAAATCCCCAGGATGGCCTGAGCTGTAACCGACTTACCAGACCCAGACTCTCCCACCAGCGCAACCGTACTACCATGGCGCAAACTAAATGAGACATTTTTTAGTGCTGTAAACACTCCACCTGGCAACTGAAATTCAACAGCCAGTTCTCTCACATCTAGTAATGGCAACTCTTCTAGCTGATGATCAACTGTTTCAGTGTATGCACTTTCCAAGCTTTATTACCTTAATTCTTCTTATTGGGTCGTTTATAAGTTATGAATTATATTGTAGTTCACCATGAAACGAGTTCATGACAATTATTTAGTTGATCTTAAAGCAATACTGTAGACAGTTTTTGAATTATAAAACATTGCTCTACAGGCCATGTACCATAGGAAGGAGGAGTTTATTGCATGTTAAGCCTCAGGCTATCTTGCAATAAAGTATATGAGAGTAGAGCACTTCCCCCGTAAACACTAACATACAACACCTATAAAACTGTCCGCAGTATTGCTATAGATACTTAAAGATTATCTTAAGGATGCCTAAGCTAACTTTAAGACTCCTATGAACAATACTGTGGACAGTTTTTGAATTATAAAACATTGCTCTACAGGCCATGTACCATAGGAAGGAGGAGTTTATTGCATGTTAAGCCTCAGGCTATCTTGCAATAAAGTATATGAGAGTAGAGCACTCCCCCCGTAAACACTAACATACAACACCTATAAAACTGTCCGCAGTATTGTTAAAGGTATCCTAAACTAAAAAACTGGCCATTACTCCATAGACCTAAGTGGCACACCCCAGCAATTTCATTGGTAACCGCTTTAGCCACTAATTCATAAAATACATTACGATTAATCAATGCTTCCAGCTGGTCTCTTACCAAAATATAAGGCTTAGATTGTTCAGCTACGGTACGAATTTGTAATGGATGATCAACACCTAATACCACTTTGTCCCCTACATTGGTGGTAAATATCAATTGCTGCTGATGACTTTCCTCTGTTATCTCAACAGCAACAGCAATAAAAGGGACATCTTCTACAGTGATTTTTAGCTTTTCCACTGGTGTGACTAAATAATAGTCTGTCTGCTCTTTTCGCAATACAGTCGAAAACAGTCGTACTAATTGTGGACGATTAATTGGTGTACCGTGAAAAAACCACTGTCCATTGTTTTTAATCACAATATCAATATCACCACAATGGCTGGGTTGCCATTGGTTGACAGGAGGCAGTGAAGGATGATTAATGGCTTGTTCAATACTCGCTGCAATGGCTGCAGGGTTAATATGTGCTTGACTCATATAAAGGCCAGTTTTTTAGACAGCTTTTTGTACCGCTCTTGTTGCCTATTTAATCACAAAGCCTGTTTCCAAGTCATTGGAATCATTGCCTCTCCGTTAACAATGCAACATTGATGGCTATTGAGGAGTTAAGCTATTGGCATAATCTTCAATCGGTTCTCGAAACAGCTGGTCAGGCTTGTCATTATAAAAGCTTAGCCAACCACTGTTACTTTGCAGCAGAATAGAGTCAACTATATATTCGGAGCTAATTTCAACTAATGTCAACCTGGCAGAAATACGATCAGGCCCGACTCGTCGAATATCTTCAGAATATTCAAACTCTACCCAATTACCCGCTTTATCATCAAAGAATAACAGTTGAGTATATAAAACAAACTGGTGGCGCTGATTGCGCGCGGTATTAAGTGCAGTTAATAAAGAAGGCTGAACACTAGGATAACGTTGTGTATAAGGAAAGCGAGCGGTAAATACCTGATAAACCTCATTAGTTAAGGCTGCCTGGTAATTAACCTCGTCTGTTTTTAAGCCTGGTCCGGAAACAACTAAGATGCGTGAGTCGCGAGGTAATATCCAGTTGTTGTTATACCCTAGCTGGCTATTATCGACTAACCGTAAGTCAACAGCATAACGATGCAATTCTTTGCCGATATCACTTGGCATACAGGCGGTTAAATTTACCGTTAACAGCAACAAACTGATAGCTAGTCGCTGCTGCCTCAAGGCCCTGATAAACCTTAAAGCGCTAATCAATCGTAGAGTCATTGCTTATATCTGGTTTTTTTAATTCAACCAGATACAAGCAACAACCATACCCTTCGCGAATGAATTTTAGGCTTTGTTATCGTCACTAAGCACCAGGGATGATGTGAATGCAGTTTATGCAGGAGCAATAAGCTGTCTTCACCCCAGTCATTTATTACACATAAACTCCTGGGGCTTCATCGCTTGATGGCCTCGCCTAAAACACCCTTCGCTGTAGGTATTCATGCTATTTTATGCATCTAAATGGCATGTTAGCCTGCGACTAGCACTTCATCTGCTTCAGTGACTTCAAGTTCATTATTGTCGCTTGCTGTACTCGCTTGCTCCTCTTCCCTGGTCGCATAAGGTTGTGGGCTTTCTTCTGGACGGCTGTTTTTACTGTGCGCCCGTTTCCCCATACGCATGCCAATGTCCATCATAAACTGAAAAAAACCATCCTTATCTTCTATTACATCTTGCCAAAACGCTGAGTGATACACAGCAACAGCACCATGTACCAGCGCCCAAGCAGCACAATAGTGAAAATAAGGCGGAACATTTTCCAGTAAATTATCGTCAATGCGCGCTTTGATCAGCTCCGTTAAGCGAGCAATATTCGACGCTCGAATTCGATGCAACTCTCGAAACAGCTCTGGGTGTGGATTGCGACGCGTGAGCTTTTGCTCAAGACGATCAAATAAATAATACTTTTCTGGGTGCTTCATCCGATATTCGAAGTAGGCACGAGGCAAAGCACCTCGGTCTGAAGCGACTTCATCAGACTGAATCAGGCTAGCCAACTCCTCTTCATAAATCAGCATCAGTCGTAAAAATATTTCCGCCTTTGAGCGAAAGTGACTGTATACTGTCCCTTTACCAATACCGACGGTTTCAGCAATCATCTCAACAGTAACATTGTCTTCCCCCTTTTCTAAAAATAAAGCTAATGCAGTTTCCAGGATCTCATTTTCGCGACGTTTAAATTCGCGTTGTTTTCTTGTTATATCCGCCATACACCTGCACCGTAGGCAAATTTTTGATTGTAGTTAGACCCCTTATTCATACCATGTTGAATATTTTTGGCAAGCAATATCGCTTTGTCGCTACAGTAAATAATGATAACTGCCGCAATAAGGGTGTCATATAACTCGTTAAAATACGTCACTTTCAAGCATCACTGGCTTCCCTTTAATGCCCATGAGTACTGAAAAAGCAGCCAGGACAACTACTTTCTCACACAGTTAATTCAACTTGTATCCTGTATTTGATTTAACTGTTGTATTAACATAAATTGACTGAAGTATATCGCTAATAACAGGTGGCTTATGAGTCAATGGCACGCTGAATTTCCCCTTAATCCTGACATTTATTACCTCAATCATGCGGCTGTTGCACCCTGGCCAGCCCGAGCAGCACAAGCAGTTGAAGCATTTGCTCAAGAAAATATCCAGCAAGGGGCTAGTCAATACCCTAATTGGTTAGCAATTGAGCAGCAATTAAAAGACCGCTTAGCCAAACTCATTAATGCCGCTGACTGGCAGGATATTGCTCTACTAAAAAACACCTCAGAAGCCTTATCAGTAGTGGCTTACGGTATCGCTTGGCAACCTGGTGATAATGTGGTGATTTCTGATCAGGAGTTTCCTTCCAACCGGATTGTCTGGGAGTCTTTGGCCAATCAAGGCGTTACTGTCAAACAAGTCGATATCTCTGGTAGCCACCCAGAACAAGCATTGATTGAAGCCTGCGACCCACAGACTCGTTTGCTCTCTATTAGCTCAGTGCAATATGCTTCTGGCTTAAAACTTGATTTGACCCAATTGGGCAATCACTGCCAGCAAGCAGGTATTTTATATTGTGTTGATGCTATTCAAAGTATTGGTGCAGTGCAGTTTGATGCCTCTGCTATTAAAGCCGATTTTGTCATGGCTGATGGCCATAAATGGATGCTTGGACCAGAAGGACTAGCCTTGTTTTACAGCACCCCTCAAGCCAGAGCTAAACTATCACTTAAGCAATTTGGCTGGCATATGGTGGAAGTCCAAGGCAACTACGATACCCTTGACTGGGAAATTGCTCAGTCAGCACGTCGATTTGAATGTGGCAGCCCCAATATGCTCGGTGCTTATGCATTGAATGCCAGTATTGGTTTATTGCTTGAGGTGGGAATGGCAAATGTTGAACAGCAACTGCTTGATAATATTAACTGGTTGCAACAACAACTTGCTCAACTCAATAACGTCCAAGTTATTAGTACAACTGAAACTAACCGCTACGCAGGTATTGTCACTTTCAGAGTACACAATCAGGAAATGGCTGAACTTCATCGGCATCTAATGGATAAAGGTGTGATATGTGCTTACCGAGGTGGTGGTATTCGGCTCTCTCCTCACTTTTATACCAGCAAACAGGTTTTAGAGGAGAGCTTACAAATCATTGCGGAAGCTATCGGCTAGATTTTGTGAATTTTTGGTTATATTGAAAGCAGTCAGGTTGTTACAAAACACACATGTTAGGCAAAACCACTCGCCTTATCACCAAAGGGTTAACTCATCAGCGTAAACAGCGCCGGGCCCCCATGTGTGATTTTGAGCGTATCCGCTATGAGCTTAAGCCATGCGATATTATCCTGGTTGAAGGTCGCTCCCGTGTCAGTGAAGTGATTAAATTAATCACCCAAAGTCCATGGTCTCACGCAGCTTTATATATCGGCCGCCTGCATGATATTGAAGATCCTGAGATTCGGGAGCAAGTCACACAACATTGTGACTGCAGCCCTGACAGTCAGTTGCTGGTAGAAAGTGAGTTGGGTATGGGCACTGTGATCAGGCCGATCACTGTCTATGAGAAAGAACACCTGCGAATTTGTCGCCCGCGAGGGCTTAAATACCAAGATGCCCAGCAAATTATCAACTATGCGATAAGTCGGGTTGGCGTAGAGTATGATGTTAGACAGATTTTCGACCTAGCCCGCTTTCTGTTCCCTTGGCGGCTACTTCCCCGCCGCTGGCGGTCCTCCTTGTTTGCCAAGGGGGCTGGACGCACCACCAAAACTGTTTGTTCGACAATGATTGCCGAAGCTTTCAATAATGTGCAGTTTCCTATCCTGCCATTAGTGAAAACCAATACAGCTGACGGTAGAGTGCAGTTATTCAGACGCAACCCCAAGCTCTGCGCTCCCAGAGATTTTGACTATTCACCCTACTTCAAAATAATTAAATATCCCTTTATTGATTACAGCCACCATGCGAGTTATCGCTTATTACCCTGGCATGGCAACATACCACTGGATAACGAAGAAGCAGACTTATATCTATCCCCAGGAGAGTCAGAAAATAGTCTCGTTGCTATTGCAGACAATGAAATTGCTCTCCCCCCTAAAAAACCAAAGGGAAACCCCCATTAAATCGCTGATGTGACAAAATAATGGCAACAGCCCCTACATACTTAGCTCTCTGCTTATGCTAAATGAATTTAAAAATGCCTCAGTTTTCGCTGGAGGATTTACCAGCATCATCAATACTTAAATTACTGATTGAGACTTAATCCCCCTAAAGTCACAATCAGTCTAGGTCAATCTGACCTCGGTACGTAGGATTGTGTACCTTTGTTTCACTCCTAATGGTCTTAACCCGAATTCATCCCCCAGGATTCGGGTTTTTTTTGCCTGTTATTTACAGCCAGCAAAATTTAACGATTCAAGCTAAAACCACTCAGCCTATTTCTACCCATTGCAGCTTTTCAGCCTGGTAGCACATTTATTTCGGTTGTCCACACTCAGTCAGTAATTTCAATAATCCATAATTTTGCAACCATTGTCGCTGCTCATCACTTTTTAATAAAAAGCGTCCAGTATAATTTAAACCATTTACTAATATCTGATTTAAATGGGATTGAGTACGCGGCACAATTAACAACCATTCTTGAGTTAGCACAATATTATGAGGCAGGCATTTGTCAGCATTTATTAACGCCAGTTGATGCATTGCTTGTTGATATACAGAAAATACTTCCTCTGCATTTAAAACCTTAAAACAATACAGCTGATGCTTACATGCCAGGCCACCACAACCGATAATAGCTGCCATGGGAACCGCTGCTCTTACCAACTGCATATGGCGGTGCATTTGACTCGCACCCGCTATCTCACCGCCATTATAAAATCCCACGACATCTGGTTCAGTAAAGCCCAATAGCCAAGCCTCAAAGTCTGCCAACGTTAGTGGCTGTGTTTGTGAAACAAATTCTCGGGTACAGATTAATAAATGAGGGGACAGCACAGGAAATTTATTTAATAAACACACATGGGAGCCACCTGCATTTCCTACATACATATCTAGCTCGTAAGGTAAAAACGGGTTGCTGGATTTATTCCCTATTTTTGGTTTTTTCTGATAATTACCCAGCTTGATATGCAACAAAAATGATATCCCATCCTGCTCAAGCACACTGGGTTTAGTCGCAATCGGGAGTAAACTGCCCTTTGCTAATGCTTGCTTAGTTACCTGTTCAGCTTGATCCCAAAACATAACTACTTCTCAACCGGGTAAAAATAGCAGTATATCAAAATCAATTGTAGACAGTTAAACTATGTTTAATTTTTCAGCCAAGCTTACAGAACAAGAAGAAAAATTTGACGTGCATTATCATGGCTGGACAGTGGAATAACTAAATATTAACAACTGATATAATACCGTTGCTCCCTGAACAATATATTTTTATTGTTCAGGGACTTTGTTATTTTACAATAATAAAGGTATCGCTAAAAATAGTAATTTTTAGCGATACCTTTTAAACCGCAGTTGATAAACGGATGTAGTACCACTCACCTCATTACTCACCGCTAAATAATGCTTACCTTGTCGCTGAAAGTACTCTATTGACTCTGGCCCCAAATCCCCTGCGCTGGGATTATAGACACTATTTTTGCAATCGCCATCTTTCACTTCTGTACATATATCTTCATCATAATGACGATTATTTACATAGGTAATGAGGCGCCCATTGGTTGGGTCTGTTATGTCGTACACCATGACTCCCCCCTGACGCTCTAAGCCAATAAAAGCATAATGGCGATCATTAATTGAGGCAACTTCTACCACTTCAGGCTCTCCTCCCCGATCATCACTGCGATTATCACCGCTTTGATTATTATTATGAGTGCTATTTAACTGGCGCGGTTCCAATGCAAAAATGGTTTGGCTAAACTGATTACCGCTATCAAAGGTGAGTTTCCCCTTGTCATCCCAAATGGAAAAAGAGCGTGAACCAAAGGCATAAACAGGATTATTAGCATCCACTTTTGATTTCGATTGAACCACTTTCAGTCGAGCCAGCTGTTTTTTATCTTGCAGTGCTTCTGCTAAAGGATGTTGATTATCAACCTTCAGTTTTTTACCACGCACCTCATCAATGTGGGCAATACAATAGCCTACTTTTGTCGTGTAATCTGGTGTGCCCGCGTAATCGTCTTCATCCCAAGTATAGTTCGACTCATCACACACTTGTTGTGTCGTTTCAAAACCATACTCACGGCTATCACCTTCATTGGCTGTTACAAGATACGTGTTGCCATTGACAGTATAGCTAGCGATACCATCTGGCATATACAAGCTTTCCAACTGAGAGTAACTTTTAAAATTGCCCATTTTTTTATCTTTATTGGAAGCATCCAAGGTAACATTAGCCCATGACTTGCCTCCCAACCCTACCATGGTATCTACCCTTGCAGTAGCCACATCAATGACGGCAAGTGCATTATTTTCTTGCAGAGTCACATATAGTTTACCGTTATCAGCAAAGCTTAAATACTCAGGCTCTAAATCCTGAGCCACTGAGGCATTGGGTCCAGAAATTCGCACAGAGGTCGGCAGCTCATTATGCCTTACTTCCCCTTTGTTAAATGCGTTAAAGTGTATTTGCTGTACATTAGCATTCGCTGGGCCATTTACTAGGTCCACCAAGGTAATGCTGCCTTCTGGGTCTACTTGATAGTTTGCATTTGGCTCACCTTCATTGGCGGTTGCAATATAACGTCCGTCTTTCGAAAAACTGACCATGTCAGGTAAGGCGCCGGTAGGATAAGTAGCAATCAGCTTTAAGTTATCAGAACGATATAAAGCAATTAAACCATTGGCTTGTTTATTAGCATTTTCAATGGCTACCGCAACCAGCCCCCCATAAGTGGAGACACTATTCGCTGCACCAATCTCAATACCTGCTGCGTTTGCTGCCGATTGCAAATGAATAGCACCTACCGCTGCTGGTTTACCCTGCTCATTCATCGTCAATATATCCACTTGCTTTGCTTGTGCATTTACCACATAAAGCAAATCGGTACAGCTATCGTAGCTAACAATTTCAGCAGCTGAGGTAGCAAAGGGGGAATCTGCTACTGACGTACCAACCAGTACCAAATCACTAAGCTCCCCAGTTACAGGCAGTGTTTGTGAAGAAGGCTGACAACGAATGGCTAAGCCATTTTGCTGCTGTAAATCACTTGCCGCATAAGGGCTTAATAAAATACCTGCTAAACTAAAAGCCAGAATGGTTTTTTGTTTTATCAGCATAATTTTCATTCCTTGAGTTAATACAGGACTACTTTTTCTAAAGCTAAGATAGAAAAATGTAAGATATTAGTCGTATATTAATTTGATGGCAATTATCGATTAGTCTAAAAATGCAAGCACTTTTTTAATATAGCCAAAGCGAAAGGCTTGTAGGGGCGGCGGTCGAGTGATGACAACAAACCCTAAGTGTCCTTTCGCGAAGGGTTTATTTCTAAATAAAAAGACCCCGGCACACGGTGGCACCAGGGCTAGGAGGGGAGTTACGGAATCAATACAGTCAAACAAGCCGTACCTTTTAAAAGGTACGGTTAAGGTACTTTACTCAGTACGATAGCTGTCAGTTGTGGGGCATGAACACACCAAGTTACGATCACCATAGACATTATCGATACGGTTAGTGGTTGGCCACACTTTTTGCTGCTTTAACCAGCTTAATGGAAATACCGCTTCTTCACGGGTATACGGACGATTCCACTCAGTATCGGTAATATCAGCAAGTGTATGAGGTGCATTCACTAATGGGTTATTATCAGCTTGCCATTCACCAGCGGCAACTTTATTAATTTCTTGACGGATAGTGATCATTGCATTGATAAAACGGTCTAGTTCCGCTTTTGATTCACTTTCCGTCGGCTCAATCATTAAAGTACCGGGTACTGGAAATGACATGGTTGGCGCATGGAAACCAAAATCCATTAATCGCTTAGCCACATCTTCTTCTGAGATACCCGTTTCAGCTTTAATAGGACGCACATCAATAATGCACTCGTGGGCGACTCGGCCATTGCTACCTCGGTAAAGAACTGGGTAATGGGCACTGAGCTGCTCAGTAATATAATTCGCATTAAGAATGGCTACTGCTGTTGCCTGGCACATACCTTCGGTACCCATTAAGGCAATATATACCCAAGAAATAGGTAAAATACTGGCACTGCCAAAGGGAGCGGCTGAAACTGCGCCGTTATTGCCTAAGGCTTCATCTACAGAATTCACAGCATGGTTAGGCAAATAGGGGGCTAAGTGGGCTTTAACGCCAATCGGCCCCATACCTGGGCCACCGCCACCATGAGGAATACAGAAAGTTTTGTGCAAATTTAAATGAGAGACATCAGCACCGATAAATCCTGGGCTGGTTAACCCTACCTGTGCATTCAAGTTAGCACCATCCAGATAAACCTGGCCACCATACTGATGCACAATACGACAAATTTCTTGTACACCTTCCTCATACACACCATGTGTAGAAGGATAGGTAATCATAATACACGACAGTTTATCTGCATATTTTTCAGCTTTTGTCGCTAAATCAGCTAAGTCGACATTACCATTGTCGTCACAGTCTACAATCACTACTTCCATACCTAGCATGCTAGCACTGGCTGGGTTGGTTCCATGAGCAGAGCTAGGGATTAAGCAGACATTACGATGGCTATTACCATTTGCTTTATGATAAGCACTTATCGCCAGCAGGCCTGCATATTCCCCTTGGGCACCGGAATTAGGCTGATGGGACAATGCGTCATACCCCGTCATTTCAATTAGCCAGTCAGCCAACTGTTGTAGCATTTCCTGATACCCAACCGTTTGATCTTTTGGTGCAAACGGATGAATTTGTGAAAATTCTGGCCAAGTAACGGGTATCATCTCTGCTGTAGCATTCAGCTTCATCGTACATGAGCCAAGCGGAATCATCGAATGGGTTAATGAGATATCTTTATTTTCCAGCTGTTTTAAATAACGCAGCATTTCTGTTTCGGAATGATGCTGATTAAATACGGGGTGGGTTAAAATGGCATCACTACGCTGATAAGCAGAAGCAATTCCAGCCAGCCCCTGATCAGCAAGCTGTTGATCCCAGTCAGCTACTTGCTGGCCATGGTCTGCTCCTAAAATAATAGACCACAATTGCTGTACATCTTCTGCCGTTGTGGTTTCATCTAAGGCAATACTGATTTTGTCATCACCCACTTTTCTTAAATTGACTTGCTCTGCCAACGCTCGCTGATAAATAGCATCGGTTTGATTTGCCGTGTTTAATGTGATGGTATCAAAATATTGTTCATTAACCCGCTCAGCCCCTTTCGCCGCTAGACCAGCCGCTAAAATAGCCGTCAGCCGATGAATTCGAGTGGCAATGGTTTTTAAGCCAGCAGGGCCATGATAAACCACATAAAAACCTGCCATATTGGCTAATAAGGCTTGTGCTGTACAAATATTCGAAGTGGCTTTTTCCCGGCGAATATGCTGCTCACGGGTTTGCATGGCCATTCGTAACGCCAGTTCACCACGGGTATCTTTGGATACACCAATAATACGCCCCGGAGTTGAACGCTTGAATTTATCTCGGGTAGCAAAGAATGCAGCATGAGGCCCACCATATCCCATAGGTACTCCAAACCGCTGAGCACTACCGATTACTACATCAGCCCCTAGCTCGCCAGGTGACTTTAATAGCACCAGACTCATAATATCAGCGGCTACGACAGTCATAGCCTTTTGTTGTTGAGCAGCCTGAATGACTGCACTGATATCACCAATATCCCCTTCAGTTGTAGGATATTGCAGTAGTACACCAAACACTTCATGTTTAGCCAGGTCTTGATAAGGATTACCCACAACAATATCAAACCCAAAATACTCAGCACGGGTTTTAATAACATCAATCGTTTGTGGGTGAACATCTTCAGCCACAAAAAAACTATTGGTTTTTTTCCGGTTGGATCGTTTGCACAAAGTCATGGCTTCAGCAGCAGCGGTAGCCTCATCTAATAATGAAGCATTCGCTAAATCCATTCCGGTTAAATCCATGACCATTTGCTGGAAGTTTAATAAACCTTCCAGTCGGCCTTGGGAAATTTCAGGCTGATAAGGGGTATAAGCCGTATACCAACCTGGGTTTTCTAATACATTGCGCAAAATCACGTTAGGCGTAATGGTATTGTGATAACCCATGCCAATATAAGATTTAAACACCTTATTTTTAGCAGCCATTTTCTTTAGCGTGGCTAATGCATCTTGTTCAGTCATACTTTCGCCCAGCATTAATGGCTGCTTTAAACGAATTGACTGAGGTACGGTTTGATCAATCAGCTGCGCTAAGGTATCAACCCCCAGGGTAGCTAACATTGCCTGTTTATCAGCTTGATCAGGTCCGATATGACGCTGAATAAAAGCATCATTTTGTTCAAGCTGCTGCAAAGGCTGTTTATCAACTGTCATCTGCATTAACCTTCTAATAGTAAGGGATATCACATCCCTTTTATGAATCATTTTTTACACAGTTAATGACAGCCGCATTATTTTATTGAATAACAAGCTGACTGCATTAAATTAAAAAATCATTCCTGCAAGATAGGATTAAACTTCTGTTTCCACTACGGCTTGGTAAGCATCAGCATTCAGTAGTTGGTCCAGCTCTGATTTATCAGATAGCTTGACTTTAATCAACCAACCATCTGCAAAAGGGCCTTCATTCACTTGTTCAGGGTTATCAGATAATGCTTCGTTGACTGCAACCACTTCACCAGAAACAGGACTGTATACATCAGATGCTGCCTTAACCGACTCGACTACAGCAAACTCTTCACCTGCTTCTAAGCTAGCACCCACTTCAGGCAGTTCAACAAACACCAAGTCACCTAATAATTCTTGTGCATGGGCAGTAATACCGACAGTAACTGTATTGTCGTCATTTTCCTGCACCCACTCATGAGACTTACTATAATACAGCTCCGTTGGAATTTGACTCATATGCTTTACCTTATTGTTAAATCCAGACCAGTTAATTATTAATTAGCTATAAATTGGAAAACGTTTGCATAGTTTTGCCACTTCAACCCGAACAGCCTGCTCTGCAACTTCATTATTGTCAGGGTGATTAACCAAACCATCTAACACATCCGCAATTAAATGGCCAATCTGACGAAACTCTTCATTGCCAAACCCTCGGCTGGTCCCTGCCGGTGTACCTAACCGAATACCTGAAGTAATCGTAGGTTTTTCGGTATCAAATGGGATGCCATTTTTATTACAAGTAATCCCAGCACTTTCCAAACTAACTTCAGCTTTATTACCCTTTAATCCTTTTGGTCTTAAATCAACTAATGCTAAATGAGTATCTGTACCACCCGATACAACCGCATAGCCTCTTTCTACAATGACATCAGCCAGTACTTTAGCATTGCTTACCACTTGATCAATATAGGTTTTAAAAGCAGGTGTCAGTGCTTCACCAAATGCCACTGCTTTTGCTGCAATAACATGCATTAAAGGGCCACCTTGCAAACCGGGAAAAACGGCAGAATTAATTTTTTTACCAAGTGCTTCATCATTGCTTAAAATCATCCCCCCTCTTGGCCCACGCAGGGTTTTATGTGTAGTAGTGGTCACAATATGCGCATGGAGTAAAGGGCTTGGGTGGGCGCCAGTGGCAACTAAGCCTGCAATATGAGCCATATCCACCATTAAATAAGCACCAACGCTATCAGCAATTTCACGGAATTTTGCAAAATCAATTTCTCGGGGAATAGCGGAGCCACCAGCAATAATTAATTTCGGTTGATGTTGTTTAGCTAGTCGTGCAACTTCATCATAATCAATTGTTAAGGTTTCTGGGTTCACCCCATACTGCACAGCATTAAACCATTTACCCGATAAAGCGGGCCTGGCACCATGCGTTAAATGGCCGCCAGCATCTAAAGACATACCTAAAATAGTATCGCCAGGTTGGGTAAGCGCCAGCATCACAGCGCCATTGGCTTGAGCTCCTGAGTGGGGCTGCACATTAACAAACTGGCAGTTAAATAAAGCCTTGGCACGGTCAATGGCTAGTTGTTCAACTACATCAACATGCTCACAACCACCATAATAACGCTTTGCAGGATAACCTTCTGCATATTTATTGGTTAGCACTGTGCCTTGCGCATTTAAAACAGCTTTAGATACGATATTTTCTGAAGCAATTAATTCTATTTGATCTTGTTGACGATTAAATTCATGATTAAGTGCTTGTTGTACCTCAGCATCAGCAGCAGCCAATCCCTCTGCAAAAAACTGTTCAAGTGTTGTATTGAGATATTCAACTTGGCTCATCGTTAACCCCTAATTTATTTATCAACAATTTTTTATTAATAACGATTTAATTAATATTGCTAATTAACATGCAACTACATTCACGGCTAACCCACCCTGCGATGTCTCTTTATACTTTTCTTGCATGTCGAGACCAGTTTGTCGCATGGTTTCAATAACACTATCCAGAGAAACATGGTGATCACCATTACCTCGGATCGCCAACCGTGCTGCATTAATGGCTTTTACGGCTCCCATGGTATTTCGTTCAATACAAGGCACTTGCACTAACCCAGCAATAGGGTCACAGGTTAGTCCCAAATTGTGTTCCATACCGATTTCTGCTGCATTTTCCACTTGCTCATTGGTGCCACCTAATACGGCAGTTAATGCACCTGCTGCCATCGAACAGGCCACACCTATTTCGCCCTGGCAACCCACTTCTGCTGCTGAAATAGAAGCGTTTTGCTTATATAACATGCCGATGGCTGTCGCTGTTGCCATAAACTTGACAATCCCTTCACGACTAGCCCCATGCACAAATCGATCATAATAAGCTAGCACGGCAGGAATTACCCCAGCAGCACCATTCGTAGGCGCAGTCACAACTCGACCACCCGCTGCATTTTCTTCATTAACTGCCATGGCAAACAAATTAACCCAATCCATTACCGTTAACTGATCTTTTAAAGCGGCTTCAGGCTTATTGGTTAATTCTCGATAAAATTCAGCAGCACGACGCTTAATTTTTAAACCACCAGGTAGCTCACCTGACTGCTGACAACCTCGTCTAATACAGCTATCCATGACTTCCCAAATTGAATAAATCTGATCATACAGCTGCTGTTGAGTTAAATCAGGTTGCAATGCTTGCTCATTTTTTAATACCAGCTCAGCAATCGACAGCTGGTGCTGCTGACACAACGATAGCAACTCTTTTCCTGAGTTAAATACTAACGGCACAGTCACATCTTGATCACTGGTAGTTTTTTCACCTTTAGTGACAACAAAACCACCGCCCACAGAAAAATAAGTTCCTTCAAATAACAACATTCCATGCTGATCATAAGCTAATATTTGCATGCCATTAGGATGCTCAGGCAGGCTTGCTTGACAATGAAAATGAATATCGTCAGCCGGGTTAAATCTAATCAGATGTTCCCCTGCCAGTTTTAACTGAAGATGGGTATTAATTGCTTGAATATATTCTGGCACACGATCCGGATTAACTGTTGCTGGAGCTTCTCCTAATAACCCCAACAATACAGCAATATCTGTTGCATGGCCTTTACCGGTTAACGCCAATGAGCCGTATAAAGCAACCTTTACCTTAACCACCTGACTAAGTTGTTGTCGTTTGGCTAGTTCAGCCAAGAAACGATTGGCTGCCACCATTGGCCCAACTGTGTGTGAGCTGGACGGCCCAACCCCCACTTTAAATAGGTCAAAAATACTCAGCGCCATGTTTTAGGTACTCAATTTTAATAAACTGCTTGTTTTTTCAAGTACACATTGCCTTAAATACACACTGCTTTCTTTCTGCATTGGTACTAAGTACTTGAGCAAGCTTTTCATTGTCACTGGCTAACCTTTAGAGCCGGTTCTTAACTGCTTCTTTGTTAAAAACCCTTTGTTAGCAACTCGCTTAACCACTAATTAAACACAATATAGAGATGATGGAGGGAAGACTAACAATCTTTTCTCGTTAAATCAACTTTGTTTCCTATTGGAAACTTAAGGTCAACTCTAGTCATTGTTTGCGACGAATTTTTTGCTACTTTAACTAACAAGAAAATCCTTGCCTTTTCATTAAGTTATCCTTTCTGTACTATCCTGTTGCTTAAATAGCGGTTAGTGTTAAGGAAATTTTATGGCGGATGAAACCCCCGGCTTGCCTAAACTGGACACATCTTTTCTATCCAGTGAAGCTTACGTGGAACCTTTGCAATTAGGTAAACGGTTAAAAGAAATCCGCCTAAGTAATAACTGGACCCTGGAAGAAGTCAGCCAACGTACAGGCTTGGCCCGCTCGACCTTATCCAAAATTGAAAATGATCAAATTTCACCAACGTTTACCGCGGTGCAAAAATTAATTCAAGGCCTGGGTATCGACTTACCACAACTGTTTACCCAGCCTAAAACCTCACATGCTACAGGGCGGCGTGATATTACCCGGGTTAACGAAGGCAAACCTCACCCTACCCCTACCTATGAACATGAGTTGCTGGCAACCCAGCTGATTCACAAAAAAATGTTGCCTTTTAAGTCCTATGTACGGGCTCGCTCATTTAGTGAATACCAAGAATGGGTACGACACGAAGGTGAAGAGTTTTTACTCCTTCTTTCCGGCTCATTACTTTTTTATTCAGAGTTTTATGAACCTGTAGAGTTACAGGCAGGTGATAGTGTCTATTACGATGCCAATATGGGCCACGCTTTAGTCTCAACCAGTAAAGAAGATGCCCATATTCTATGGGTAACAGCGAACTAAAACTGGTATCAAGCGTAATTATCCCGTTACCCACCAGCAGCAGTAATCACCGGCTGCTGCCCTGCCCCAATTTGCTTCACTCACCAGCGATAGCCATCAGCATGTTTTCCTAACCTACCTACTGATCTTAAATGCCCAACACTATTGATGCCTAGCTGAAAGCTTGGGCTAGAGCATAGTGATTGTTAACATTCTGTTACATTCATTCGAGACATTTTCCATTTCCAACACTTGCATCGATTTAGCAAATAAGATAGGTTGTTTCCAATAAGAAACAAATTTAATTGCCTTGAGCGTGTTTTGACTTTGAGCTGGCTTTAAATAAATCGCTAATTTAACTAGCCAAGATAGACAAAGACAAACCGAATATAAGTAAAAAGCTGGGAAAAATTGACTATTAAAAAGACCGCAGGCTATCAGCCAATGGCAAACTAAATTAATTACCACAACAAAAATACAACAATAAATAAGGTAATTTTACAGAATTAAAACAAGCATAGGCTTACTTACACAACAGCCAGCTTTACACTGAGCAAGCCAAACTACAAAAAAGCAGCATGTCGACTACCAACAAATAATTAACAAAACAAGTCAAACATAACATGTGATGATTGAAATAAATCATTTGCTGTATAAAATGCATGGTGGGAGCAATATTATTGTCATACTAACCAACGGCTACCAATAGCTTGCCCCCTATCGCTCGACATTTACGCCTAATAAACAAACAAAAAAGCGGCATTATTACAACAACAGAGCAACTTACAATAAAGGTGATCAAAAGAACAACATATGAAAATCAAACTACCACTAAATGCAAAACCAATGTAGGATCGTAGTCCTTTAATTATCTTGTGCTGTATTAACAGCATGATTTATAACAACAATTGGGCCGACTGGCATAACCCAACTGCACTCCTCACGCCTTGGTTGAAGTGCTTTTAGCCACAACGGTTAATTTTTAGGCAAATGTCATCAAGCCCAAATCAACTGCTAGATAAAATAATAGAGATGGTGCTTATGGAAATACTTAATTCAATTAGCGGGTTTGTCTGGGGACCTGCCATGTTATTTCTTATCCTGGGTGTTGGCTTATTTTTAAGCTTGCGACTGGGATTTATGCCAATTCGCAAACTCGGTTTAGCTTTCAAATTATTATGGGGTGGTCGAAAAGAATCCAAAGAAGCGGGTGAAATTTCTCCTTTTAATGCCTTAATGACTTCATTATCTGCCACCATTGGTACAGGTAATATTGCTGGCGTAGCCACAGCGATTACATTAGGTGGCCCAGGTGCCTTATTCTGGATGTGGTGTACTGCACTGGTTGGGATGGCAACCAAATATGGAGAGGCTGTGTGTGCTGTCAAATACCGTGAAAAAGATAAAAATGGTAACCATGTTGGCGGCCCGATGTATTACATCAAAAATGGTCTGCCAAAATCCTGGTTATGGCTAGGTACCACTTTCGCCGTATTAGGGTCAATTACTGGATTTGGTATGGGGAATACCGTTCAAGCCAACTCAGTCGCTAACGCCCTCCAAGAAAACTTCAGTATTTCACCAACTGTCACTGGTATCGTCATGATGGTCTTAGTCGGTGCAGTATTAATTGGTGGAATTAAATCTATTGCTAAAGTAGCAGGAAAACTTGTGCCATTTATGGCCATTGCTTATTTATTAGCAGGCATAGTGGTTCTAGCGTTGAATTTGGATCAAATTCCAGCTGCATTAGAACTGATCTTTACCAGTGCATTCTCTGGTACCGCAGCCACTGGAGGTTTTGTTGGTGCAGGTGTCGCCGCAGCTATTCGCTTTGGTGTTGCTCGCGGTGTATTTTCTAACGAAGCAGGTATTGGTAGTGCACCGATTGCTCACGCTTCTGCTCAAACCAATAGCCCAGTTAAACAAGGCTTAATTGCAATGCTGGGTACCTTTATTGACACCATTATCGTCTGTTCAATTACTGGCCTAGCAATTGTTGCCTCTGGCGCTTGGCAAACTACCACTGGTGTTAAAGGGGCCGCTATGACGTCCCTTGCTTTTGAAACAACCTTACCTGGCATAGGCAGCTCTATTGTAACGATTGGCCTTGCCATTTTTGCCTTCACTACTATTTTAGGCTGGAGTGTATACGGCGAGCGTTGTGTGCAATACCTACTAGGTGAAAAAGCCATTGTACCTTTCCGTTTAATCTGGGTAATTGCTGTACCTGTTGGTGCTATCGCCAGTCTGGATTTGGTATGGATTATTGCTGACATTCTAAATGCCTTAATGGCTATTCCTAACCTGATTGCATTAGCAGCATTGAGTCCTGTCATTATCAAGCTGACTCGTGAATATTTTGCTAAGCGTCAAGAGGAAATTGAAGGCCAGGCTGTGCCATCCAATGACTAAGTAAACAGGTGTAGCCTATGCTACACCGCTTTTTTATGGGAGATAATTATGACCACAAATGATGCATTATTGAAAACCCCTTTGTATGACTTACATCTTGAGTTAGGGGCGAAAATGGTGCCTTTTGCCGGTTATCAAATGCCAGTGCAGTACCCACTGGGCGTTAAAAACGAGCATTTACATACCCGAGCAAAAGCAGGTCTTTTTGATGTCTCCCATATGGGGCAGGTTCAGTTGATTGGTAGCCAAGCCGCACAGGCTTTAGAAAAGCTGGTACCAGTAGATATTATTGATCTACCTGCCGGAAAACAACGCTATGCCTTATTTACAGACGAATCAGGTGGCATCCTAGATGATTTAATGGTCAGCAATATGGGTGACTTTTTGTTTGTTGTCGTTAATGCAGCCTGTAAAGAGCAGGATATTGCTCATTTACAACAACATCTGCCAGAAGACGTAACAATTAACATTTTAGCCGATCGAGCCTTACTTGCTTTACAAGGCCCTGAAGCCGCTAATGTATTGGCCAGATTAGCACCTACTGTCAGTGACATGGTCTTCATGGATGCTAAGGCGCTGACCATAAAAGACATTGATTGTTTTGTAAGCCGTTCAGGTTATACCGGTGAAGATGGTTATGAAATTTCTGTCCCAGCCGATCAAGCCGAAGCGCTTGCCCGCTTACTGCTTGCAGAGCCCGAAGTCGAAGCCATTGGCTTAGGTGCTCGTGACTCATTAAGACTGGAAGCCGGTTTGTGTTTATACGGTCATGACCTTGACTCTACCACTACCCCACTGGAAGGAAGTTTGATTTGGGCTATTAGTAAGTCCAGAAGACCCGGTGGCAGCCGTGCTGGAGGATTTATCGGTGAAGCAAAAATCCTTGAACAAATCACTGAAAAAAACTGGCAAACCAAACGCGTCGGTTTATTACCACAGGGAAAAGCTCCTATCCGGGAAGGTGTTGTGCTAACAAATAGTGAAGGTAAAGAAATTGGTAAAGTGACCAGCGGCGGTTTTGGACCAAGCTTTGGTGGCCCAATTGCTATGGGCTATGTAGAAACGGCCTATAGTGCCTTAGATACTGAAGTATATGCTCAGGTTAGAGGTAAATCACTACCCATTAAAGTCGCTAAAACGCCATTTGTAGAACAGCGTTATTACAGAGGCTAACCAGAATTTTTAATATTCGAGAGAATATTTTTCTATTTTAAAAAGCGCCTATAGGCGCTTTTTTATTGCTTTTTTTAAGTTTCATCACTCTCTTAATAACAAAAACAATAAAGTAAATAATAATAAAAATGTTTATACATAAATAAGCATTATATTTACATTCTTTACAAATTTATAAGTTAGCCAACCTGATCACAAAACAAACTGCTTCACAGTATTGACGAGATATTGATCAGAACAATTTTTGAACAACATCACTCCACTCGTTCCATTAATTCTCATAATTCACCTCACTATTTAAACATTCAATTCATAGAGGTGTGAAAGTGAGAAAGCCAAACGGAGCAATTACTAACCTGGCTGCTGTTTCTTGCGTAGCAACATTGCTGGCATCATCCCCAGCTTTTGCCAATCAAGCCCCCACCACCATGAGTCAAAGCCATCAAGCGACTCTTGGTAAATCAGTGAAATCCCAGGTTTGGGGACAAGACCCAGAAAAACAGCCCCTTTATTATCAACTCATGTCTTCCCCTAAATATGGCACCCTTTCCTTTGATAATTATAAAGGCACCTTTACTTATACTGCTTATAGTCCTAAAGCTGACTATGATGAATTTCGCTTTAAAGTCTGGGATGGTTACCAGTATTCCAACGAGTCTGTAGTACAGTTTTTATTTGATGGTAAACAAATAACCCAAAAGCCTACCACTCCAACAAAAACAACCAAACCAACAGCTCGTAACCACGCTCCAACTACTATGGGGCAAACAAACTATATAGAGAAGGGTAAACTATTTAAACATAGAGCTTATGGCGTAGATAAAGATAATGATGCGCTTACATTCACTGTAGTTAAAGAGCCCAAACATGGAAACTTGACATTAGATTCCACAACAGGGCAATTTACTTATTTCTCGACAGCAAATGTAAAACAAGATATTTTTTCATTCCGAGTATTTGATGGCAGAGACTATTCAAATGTATCTTCTGTGTATCTGTCATTTAACAACTACTCAACAACAACGACTACTACAAAAAAAATAAAACCAACAAAGCCTGTAAAACCAGTAACGACAACTACCACGAAAAAAACCAAGCCTACAAAGCCCGTTAAGCCAGTAACACCCACCACAATTACTACTAATTTATACCCTTCACATTGGACAAGCAAAGAGAGCCTCCCCAGTCATGTAAGGTCTATTTTATCCTCTACATACTCTCAGCAAAACAGTATGACAATGGGTGTTTATACAAAATATGAAGTCCTTGATATTTTTAGCGCATTAGCACTTTTAGTTGATCAACAGAATCCAAGTGATCAAGCCTTTGAAGGGTTAATTGTTTACTTAAAAGCGTGGTTTGCCTCAAACTCTGCCAGTGAATTCTCAACCGCTGATGCAACATTGATAAACAATGTCCTTTCACAACTAATTAATATGCCTGAAATAGCGAATATAGATCCTGATATCTGGGCTGATATTAATTATAGATCCTCAATTATTGTAGATGGCTATGCCACTATTTTAGATCATGTTATCCGCAATAAATCTATACGTACTGTGTTTACAAACCAGCTGACTAACCTAGAAGGTTTCTTTAGTAGACTTTATCAGCAGCAAGAGGCTGTTAATGGTGCAAGAGGCTACACTAAAGCCATTTTCACTGTATTTAAAACGCTTAAGTTATACACATATTATGCAAATAATGATGGGGAACTATTTAAGCAAGCAATCCTTTCACAACCCTCCTTACCTAGTACTATGAATAAACTGGGTAAAAGCTCCCTTGCTCTTTTTAAAGACCGATATGGTAAACGAAAGGATGATGGATTCATCTTACTTAATACTCTGTGGATATTGGGTAGTTTGAACTTTGCTGGAGAGGAAGTTTGGAACCAACAGGTTGAGCAAAATATAATTGATATTGTCAAAGCTCAGTCAGGTTACCCGGACCAGCGGGAATTAAAATCCTCATTCTACAAATATTATGTTAGTCAAGTATATCCAAATAACGCTGAAGAAACCTGTAATAGCAAGTTTTCTGGGCTTTGCTATAAATTACAAGTAGCTGAAATATTGCCTTATACTCATCAATGCAGTAACTCATTAAAACTGCGGTACCAGCAACTCTCTCAGTCAGAAGTTAAAGGGGTATGTGCAAGGCTCAGTCGCCAAGAATATGACTTCCATGCTCAAATGGGGACAAACTGGCAGCCTGTTAAAGATGATTTTAATGAAGATTTAGAGCTAGTGGTTTTTAACTCTAGAGAAGATTACCAACGCTATGGGTCAGCTCTATATAAGTACTTAGATACAAACAATGGTGGATATTATCTGGAAGGTATTCCTTCTAAACAAGGCAACCAGGCTAGGTTGTTTGTTTACGAAGAAAATAGGTTTGGCAAGTGGGACATCAGAAACTTACAACACGAATATGTCCACTATCTTGATGGCCGATTTAACAAGTATGGTGATTTTGGAAATTACAATACATCTGTAAAAGGAAATAATATTGTCTGGTCTACGGAGGGATTAGCAGAGTTCTTTGCATGGAATAAAAACTATCGTCAAGATGGTGTTAACAGCCTATTAAATTCAGCTAAAAAAGGAATACCTTCACTCGATAAAATTATTGGTGTCATTTATGGAGAATCACAAACGCTGATATATGACTGGTCATATACAGTAAACCGATTCTTCTATGAAAAACATAGAGCCGAGTATTTAAGTCTAATTCAGCATTTACGCAATAATCAATTTGATGCCTACAAAGCTGAGCTTGACTCAATGAAGCGACGTTACAGTAATGAGTATTACAATTGGGTGAATAATCTCATCAATGATTTAAGAAGTAAGCAACACTCAATGGGTCATAGTATGACAGGTGACAGTCTACACTCTAGAAACAACCATCACGCTAACCATATGCCAACTGCTGTTGATCAGGCAACTGCCCTACGTCCTCCACTATTTGAATAATAATAAAGCCTCAATCCCCCCTTAAGTTTAAGGGGGAACTTTTTATTAGCATTCCTTAGAACGTGTAATAAAAAGCGCCTCAACAGGCGCTTTTTTTATTCCTTTACTTTAATTTTTGATGTTTTTTAATAACTTAAAAAAATAGACTGCTAAATAATATAAATGTTTATACATAAATAAAAATTATTTTTACAATGTTTACATTTTCATAAGTTAGCCAACCAGCTCACAAAACAAACACAATCACATTATTGACGGGACGTTAGTACTGTATTTTTTTGAACCACATCACACCACATGTTCCATTAATGATCATAATTCGCGCAATTATTCAAACATTCAATTGATAGAGGTGTGAAAGTGAGAAAGCCAAACGGAGCAATTACTAACCTGGCTGCCGCTTCTTGCGTAGCAACATTACTGGCATCATTCCCAGTGCTTGCCAATCAAGCTCCCACCACCATGAGCCAAAGCCATCAAGCAGCGCTTGGTAAATCAGTGAAATCCCAGGTTTGGGGACAAGACCCAGAAAAGCAGCCCCTTTATTATCAACTCATGTCTCCCCCTAAATACGGCACCCTTTCCTTTGACAATTACAAAGGCACCTTTACTTATACAGCCCATAGCCCTAAAGCTGACTATGACGAATTTCGCTTTAAAGTCTGGGATGGTTACCAGTATTCCAATGAGTCAGTCGTTCAATTTTTATTTGATAAAAACAGCATCACCAATCAGCCAACTAACAATACCAATAACCAAGCACCTGCCACATTGGGCCACAGCAATGCTGTAGAAAAAGGCAAATTACTGAATAGTTGGGTATGGGCAGAAGATAAAGATAATGACCCATTGACCTATCAAGTGGTTAGCCAGCCCAAACATGGTGAATTAAAATTAAATTCAACAACCGGTAAATTCACCTATTATTCAACAGCCAATGTTGATCAGGATATTTTCTCCTACCGGGTATTTGATGGTAAAACTTACTCAAATACTTCTTCTGTACATTTATTATTTGATAATACTACAACCCCAACTAAACCAACAACGACAACCACTACTAATACAACTAACACCAACAAACCAACAAAGCCAGTGACAACAAAGCCGGTAAAACCGACTAAACCCGTTAAGCCGACCCAACCAGTTAAACCAACTAAGCCAACGGTCGTCACTGAATTATTTCCTTCTCATTGGAATAGTAAAAGTGATTTTCCTGCAACTGTACACAGTATTTTAAACAATAAAAAAGCCAGCAGTTTTTATAATGCTAGTTACCAACATTTATCAGCAGCACAATTAAAAGATGTGTTTCAAGCCATTGCTTTTTTAGCCCAGCAAAATGATATTAAAGATGAAGCATTACATCAGTTATTTACTTATTTGCGCGGCTGGAATTATGTAAAAGAAACCAAAGATATACCTGTTAGCGTATCGACACTTGCTTCTCAAGCACTAGCTAATGTCACTCAAATGAGTGATTTTTACAGTGTAAGTTACAATGCTGCCCGTGCTTTAGAAGGTTATGTAGTTGCGCTTAATGGTTATGTGAGAATTCCAACCGCACAAACTATTTACGCAAGCCATATCCCTACTCTTACCAAAATTACCCAACACTTAGCTGTTAACGCTGCTGAAATTAATGGTCAGGCCGGTTATAGCACCGCAATATTTGAATACTTAACATTAATCGATATTTTAGGTTTCCAGGTAGATCAACCTAATTTAGAAGATAGTTCACTTCGTGATGCTTTACTTGCAGAAACGCAATTGCCTATCGCCTTAGGCCAATTAGGCAAGAGCGACTTAGCCATTTGGGAAAGCCATTATCATGGTAAGGACCCCTTTATTTTATTTAATATCATTGAAGCCCTGGGTAACCTCCACTTAACAGAGCAAACGCAGTGGAATAAACAGCTTGAAAACAATGCTGTGGCTATTATGAAGCACCATCACAACTATGCAGAAATTAAAGACCTGCAGTCCAGCTTCTACACTTATTATGTGAAGAAAACTCGCCAGGATAATGCCAAGGAAAGCTGCCAAAATGAGTTTTCTGGTATGTGTTATATCTACACAATTGCTGAAGCCTTACCTTACACTCATCAATGTAGTGCTTCCTTAAAGCTGCGGTACCAGGAATTAACAACGCAACAAAAAAATGAAATTTGCGCTACCTTAAACAGCCAAGAAGGCGAATTCCACTCAATTATGAGTACCCAATGGCAACCTGTTTCAAAAGACAATAACCAAGCGTTAGAGCTAGTTATCTTTAATGATAAAAAGCAATACAGCAAGTTTGGCTCATTACTCTATGGTGTTTCAACCAATAACGGTGGTATTTATATTGAAGGAAGCCCCGAACGTGATGACAACCAAGCCCGCTTATTTGTTTATGAAGACAAACGCTGGGGTAAATGGCAGGTTTGGAACTTACGCCATGAGTATGTGCACTATTTAGATGGTCGCTTTAATATGTTCGGCAACTTTGGTTACTATCCTCTAAATAAAACCACTTGGTGGACTGAAGGCTTAGCTGAGTATATTGCCTGGAAAGATGACTACTACAGCATGGATGAAATCAGTCGTGCAGCTCAATCCGGTATGCCTTCAATGCACCAGATTGCCAATATTGATTATTCATCTGGTAACACTATGGTTTATAACTGGTCTTATACTCTGCACCGCTTCTTGCAGTCACAGTACCCCAGTCAGCACAAAAAATTGGCTGAATACTTAAGAAATGATGACTTAGACAGTTACCAACGCCATATGCAAACTTTAGTAAGTGCTTACAGCAATCAATATTATGACTGGTTAAACACACTCGTTAGCAACTGGAGAAAAACTCAGTCTGGGGATCAACTCGCTGCTGCAGCAGAAAATGAGCCTGTGCCTGGTACCCATCAACACAGTCAGCGCCACCACTCTCATAAACAACCGACAGCTGCAGACCGAGCCAGTATTGCGCCAGCACCTTTCTCGATGTAGTCGTTAGTTTCGAGGAATTGTCTCAGCAGCCCCCTTCTGTAGGGGGCTTTTTTTATGGGCACCTCTAATAATTGCTTACAATCTCTGGCCTTTAGGCAAAGTTGCAATTAAGGCATTGTTTTGAAGGCATGCTGGTGGCCTGTCGAAAAACAATAACACAGAGTGCGGCTTTGCCTAAAGGCCCCAAAGGGCGCTGCCTGACGAGCCCTAGCTCTGTGTTGGCTTGCTAGGAAAGGCAACCAGCCTTACACGTCGCAAGCCGTCTTGAGCAAGACCCCGTCAGGTTGCGCAGAGGCGATAAACAATTATTAGAGGTGCCCTTATGTAAATAACTGTACTCGGCACTTACCTGTATGATTAGGATATATCCAACTAATATAGTCTTTTACCGCCGCTTGTAATGATTGCTGATCATTAAATAATAATTCACCGTAATTAGGATCAAATAATCGATATTCCATTTTCTCCAGTTCAGTCTGTTTAATAGCAACGCCTATTGCATGTCCGCCACCGCCTTCCGAAAAATAAATACCAATATCATAATAGCCAGGTTGATTTAAGCAGGCAGCCAGTTTATCCGTATTTAATTGATCTTCACGCAGCAAATAGCCCTTATCGGTTATCCCATAATCAGCTAAATAATCTGCCAATACCTTTTTGTCTGTGGCTTGCCTTGCATTCCAGCTCGCATCTGCATGGCCAGGGTCACCCCCATAAATATCGGTATAATAATTTATTGCCAACTGAAAAATTTCTTCCCGGCCATCAGCTGCCGCTTTTTTTAATTCAGTGTAATAGGGTCCAATATCAGAGAAAAAATCAATATTATGAGCTAACGAACCAAACCATTTCATCACTAGCGCCGCACAAATCCCCCCTTTACCAAATGGTACATCACCGATATATCCACCTTGGGAAAACCGTTGAAAAGTAGCATTGTCGTACTTTTTTATTAGCCGCTTGATAATCAACATCGGGCTTAACAGCCCTTGACGGCAATAAAGTTTTTTAGCCTTCCCATTGGCAGGGGTTAGTTTGCTATTGCTTAACTCGCTATTTTTAAAATCTTGTTTATAATGAGTGCTTGCCTTTGCAACTTCATTGTAAGAGCCATCAATGAATTTTTCTGTCACTTGAGGGTTAGTTAGTTGTAATTTTCTACCAGACCAGTTGACTGCGTTTGATTGTTGTGAAGAAAGCTTACCAACTACGAACGGCTGAGGCTGAGAAATCCCTTGTATATGACTCACAAAATATCCTTATCCATTTTTTAATTTTAAAATATACTCTTTGAAGGCTTTTAGTTAATCCTGTAAAATTTGCGCTCTCTGCTCTACTGAAGGTATAAAACAACGTTGCCGTTTACCAAACCAACGGTAGCGACGGCTGGCTACAAAACAGTAAAGTTTATCCCGATAACGTCGAGGAATGAGCTTTAATACTAACAATATTCGCCATGGCCAGGCAAAAGACTGGATAATTTTTAAAAAGGCTTCAAGATGGGTGTAACACTGGCCTTTCTCCAAATAAATCATAGTTTCAAATTCATCTAAAGGCATTTCCAACCAACTCAACAAACGCTGACCAACCGGCGATTGCACAGTGGCCATCACAAACTGCTTCTGAACATCCCGTTTTAAAACAAATTTTGACCAACCAGTACAAAGCACACAAACACCATCAAATAAGATAATTTTAGGATATTGTTGTATTTCTGGTGGTGTCATTTTACTAAATGCTGCATTGCACGTTCTAAGCCGTCGATGGTCATGGGAAACATATTATTTTCTAACTGCTCCTGGATCATTTGACAGGATTCATAATAGCCCCAACTGGACTCTGGTAATGGGTTCAACCAGGCAATATGCGTGAACTTATCTTTAAAACGTTCCATCCAGGCTGACCCCGCCTCTTCGTTCCAATGTTCAACACTGCCTCCAGGCATGGCAATTTCATAGGGAGACATGGCTGCATCACCAACGAAAATCACTTTATAATCTGCTCCATAAGTGCGTAATAACTCCCAACTGGATAAGCGGTCATCATGACGGCGCAAATTATCTTGCCAGACTGCCTCATAAATAAAATTATGAAAATAAAAAAATTCCAGGTGTTTAAATTCAGATTTTGCGGCGGCAAAAAGCTCCTCACACTGCTGGACATGGTCATCCATGGTGCCACCAATATCCATCAATAGCAGCACTTTAACTGTATTATGTCGCTCCGGCACCATTTTAATATCCAATAACCCACCTTTTTCAGCAGTTGCTCGGATAGTATCGTTTAATGCAAGCTCTTCAGCTGCACCTTGCCTGGCAAACTTGCGAAGCCGCCGTAAAGCCATTTTTATATTGCGGGTGCCTAACTCAACCTCACCATCTAGGTTTTTAAACTGGCGTTGATCCCACACTTTAACCGCCCGCCGATGCCGTGAGCCCGGTTGGCCAACTCTAATGCCTTCAGGGTTATAGCCAAACGCACCAAATGGTGAGGTACCACCCGTGCCAATCCACCGGTTTCCTCCTTGATGCCGCTCTTGTTGCTCTTCTAGACGCTTTTTAAAGGTTTCCAGTAATTTTTCCAAGCCACCTAAAGACTGTATTTGTCGTTTTTCTTCCTCAGACAAATGCCGTTCAAAGGCTTTACGTAACCATTCATCAGGGATAAGCGTTTCTAACGCTTTAGTTAAGTCATCAAGCCCATTGAAGTAATGGGCAAACGCTTGGTCAAAACGGTCATAATAGCGCTCATCTTTAATCAAACAAGTACGCGCCAAATAATAAAATTGATCAATATCAGCAAATACTACCTGCTTTTCCAGAGCAGCCAGCAAATCTAACCATTCCCGAATAGTCACAGGAATTTTTGCTGCTCTGATCGCTTCAAAAAATTGGATTAACATTGCCGTTTACCGCTTTCTACGTGCCATAAAGGCTAGTCGCTCCAGCAGATGCACATCCTGCTCATTTTTTACCAAGGCCCCATACAAGGGTGGAATAGCCTTACTCGCATCACGATCACGTAAAATATCAACGGATATTTCATCCGCCATTAGTAGCTTAATCCAATCAATCAGCTCTGATGTTGACGGTTTCTTTTTCAAGCCTGGTACTTCTCTCAACGAGAAAAAAATTTCCATGGCTTCTGTCACCAGTTTTGCCGCAATACCAGGATAGTGAACCTCAACAATCTGGCGCATGGTGGACTGATCAGGAAAGTTAATGTAGTGGAAAAAACAGCGCCTTAAAAACGCATCAGGTAATTCTTTTTCATTATTGCTGGTAATAATAATGATAGGCCGGTGTTTTGCTGTAATGCGCTGTTGAGTTTCGTATACATAAAACTCCATTTTATCCAGCTCTAATAGTAAGTCATTAGGAAACTCTATATCTGCCTTATCAATTTCATCGATCAACAACACCGTTGGCTGGTCTGACTCAAAGGCCTGCCACAGCTTACCTTTAACAATGTAATTGCCAATGTCATGCACCCGCTCATCGCCCAGCTGAGAGTCCCTTAAACGAGAGACCGCATCATACTCATACAATCCTTGCTGCGCTTTGGTGGTGGACTTGATATGCCACTGAATCAACGGCAGTTCCAGGGACTTAGCTACCTGTTCTGCCAGCATAGTTTTACCCGTACCGGGCTCTCCTTTAATCAACAGCGGGCGCTGTAAAGCAATGGCAGCATTGACTGCCATCGTTAGCTCATCCGCCGCTACGTATTCCTTGGTACTTGAAAATTTCATTGTGTTTATACCAGCTATCTTTTTAATCTAAAGCCTTTTAAGCCTGTCACTTTTCTATCAGGCTACTGTAGCGAATGATAAGAAACAAAGGAAGCCTATCTATTTCAAAACCACCCTCTCAATAAAGCGAATATTCACCAACCTGCATATTAGAAATAGCTACTATATATTAGATGGCGTTATTTATACTTATACTAATAGTTATTAAAAGTCCATTATGATGCTCTCCCCCTTCAATTTTTAGATATCTAACTCCAGTATCCTTTATTTCCACCCTGTAAATGCTCTATTTATTATTAAAAATTTCACTGGACAGAAAAAGATCTGCTTAACTGTATACTAAATAATATAAGTTGATTAAAAGTACTAAGCCGTAACCTACATATCTAGTCTGAGCAGCTGTTCAATAGTGAAGTACACTAATTTAATATTGCTTGCCTTTGCATTAACAAGCAACTACGCAATATGCTCATTAAGCAATCAGCCAGAAGATGTTGATTTATATATTAGTAAACTGGATATAGATACCGTAACTGCGATAAGAAGCCTTGGCTTTTTAGGTGAAAAAGCAAGCAAAGCGATTCCTCACTTAGCTGAATTTATAAACGATGAATGTCCTGATATATATGATAGAAACTATAACTCAGGCTACCATAAGTGTTATGAAGCAATATATGCCTTAGGGAAAATAGGGACACCATCAGTTAAGGCATTAATAGGCAAGTTAAATACCAATAATACTAGAGTGGTCAAAGCCATTGTTCAGACTATTGGAGATATCGGTGAAGCAGCCAGTATTGCAGTCCCTCACTTGGGTATCTTTGTTAAAGAAGATTGTGATGATATTTGCTATGAAGCAATTACTACACTTAGCAAGATTGGAGAGCCCGCCGTTAACCTATTAATAAATAAGCTATCTCATAAACAATTAACTGATAACATTATTAATGCCCTTGGCTCCATAGGTCCTGATGCATATACAGCAATTCCTTCTTTGGACATTTTTATTAATGATGACTGTGATAGTAGTTGCTTTGCTGCTATAGATGCACTTGAAAAAATAGGCAACCAGTCGGTTAACACTTTGCTCAAGCATATAAACACCAAAAATAAAGAGTTACTTGAATATATAGTCATTGCTATTGGTGAAATAGGAAAATCATCTAGCGAAATTAGATCTCAACTTTCTAGTTTGATAAATAATAATTGTAACAAAATATGTTTTACTGCAGTAGAAGCCCTTGGAAAGCTTGGAAAGCCTTCCATAAAGGTTTTAGAAGAAAATCTAAACAGCAAAAACGATGAACTATTAGAGCATATAATTTATGCAATTGGAAAGATTGGTAAATCAGCGAGCAGTACTATACCTAGCTTAAAAACAAAGCTCACGTCTACAAATAATATAGATATTAAAAATGCTATAATATTAGCTTTTGGAGAAATTGGACCTGAAGCAAAGCTAGCTGTACCCGAGTTAATTAATTTATTAGATACACCTATATACGAAAGCTCCACATTTTTCAACGATAGTAATAATACTCTAGTTAACACCATAAATACTCTTGGTAAAATTGGTATGGCAGCAAGTCCTAGCCTGCCAAAATTAGCTCAACTTTTTTATAAGCACAAAGAAAACGACAACCTATGCCACCTAATAATAAAAAATACAAACATCATTCTAAAAGACAGCTTAATTAAAGCAGATAAACTCCCTATCCCTTATATAGAAAAAATAATAAAATATATAGAAACTTCCTTTAAAGATATTAAAATTAATCCAATACTAAAAGACATAGAGATTACGCAGGTAGCACTAGCCAACCATATAAAATTAAAAAAGAAAAGCATCAAACATAAATTAAAAGACTGGATTTACCAAAATCAACTTCTTTTCTGGTTACTAGTCTACATAAGTTCTCTACTATCAATATGGTCAATTATATTTTTATTAAAACCACTCTGGATTTTTAAGGTCAATGAAAGTATAAAAACCTATACAGAATTTCAACTACCATCTTGGTTAGGGGGAATGAAAATCCCTTTCAATCTAGCACTTCTTGTCGGATTTTTTCACTACTGTCCCAGAGTCTTAGATGCTTGGGTTAAATCATATGTTTCTTCTGCTCGCGAGCGTTTTTCAAGAAAAAATACTGTATATGATAGAAAGGTTTACATTCCCATTCCTATAGAAATGGATGGAAACCTATCAGACTCATTAACCAATGAAATTCTGTCTCCAAAAATCAGAAAAAAAAGATTCTGCTTACTTATTTCAGGAGAAGGAGGCTCTGGAAAAACAAGCCTTGCTTGTCAAATTGCTAAGTCAGTAATGGAGGAAGATAAAGATAAAAGACCATCTAACCATATTATGCTACCCATATTATTAGAGCATGAGCTGGATGTAGAGCTTTCAGAAGAAAGCGACACTTTACTAACAGTAATTGGGAGACAACTACAAGACTTAATTGAATCTCCAATACCTATTTCTGAAAAACTATTACAATATTTACTCCAACATCAACGACTATTAATTATAGTTGACCATTTTTCTGAAATGACTACAGAATCATGCAAGCAATTCCATCCTGAGATACATAACTTCTCTATGAATGCTTTAATAATAACTTCCCGAAATGAAGAAAACCTAGGTAGCTGTATTAAATCAGTTATAAAGCCATTACGAGTTTCAGGTAATCACTTGTCCTCATTTATGGAAGCTTATCTGACAAAGCGGCAAAAGCGAAGTTTATTTGATGATACCAGTTTTTTTAAGTACTGCAGCAAACTATCCGCAATAATTAGTAAAAGAGAAATCACTGTACTATTAATTACACTATATGCTGAGCTGATAATCTCAAAAGCTGAACATAATGGTGAAAGCCAATTACCAGAAAGCATACCTGACTTAATGTTAAGCTACCTAAATAATATTAACAGAAATATTCATATTAAAAAACTAGATGACTTAACCATTCATTGTGACATGAAGACAATTGCCTGGGTATCGCTCAAAAATAATTTTCAACCTTCTTCACCTCTTATTATTGATTTATTAGCCGAAATGGAAGGCGAAAACAAGCAAGAACGGCTGAAATATCTTGCAGAACAGCTAAGAATAATTCATTTTATTCAGCCAGCACAAAAGCGTATTCGCATAGCTCTTGACCCTCTTGCTGAATACCTGGCAGGTATAAAACTAGTAGAGATACTAGCAGAACAAGAAAATCATTGGCATACTTTTTTTCATGACATTGATGATAAAATCAATGCAAGAAAGCATATTTATGGATTTCTACTTGCCGTATGGGACTGTTGTCTTGCCAGTCAAGAGCATATTTCTATACCCAGTTTTGCTTACAATGAGCTAACTCTAAGGGTAGATAGAGCTGCAGAGATTGAAAAAGAACACTAAATACTTTCATACTTTAAACTATATAGTAGTTTGTTCGCTTAAGCTCTATAAGCTAAAATAGGTATAGTTAACTCTTGTTAATCTAATTTACAAAAAATAAAAACGTGGCTCACAAATCATCTTCCTACTAACTTAACTACCAGTTTTATAGTGAGAGTTATATGTTTCATTCCTACTTTATTACTAGTACTACCTTTATTATCTCTTCTGCTTCTATCTTAATCATTAAAGCAACATTGGCCGCAGTGTCTCCTAAAGAAGCTGAATTGTTAAAAAGTGACCTAACTCCAATAGGGGCAGAGAGAAAAGGAAACAACACTGGAGAAATCCCTGACTGGAATGGAGGTATACAGAAAAGTGATATACCAGCAGCATATAAACCAGGACAGCATTACCCTAATCCTTATCCTAGGGATAAACCACTATTTACTATCACCTCAAATAATTTCAAACAGTATTCGAGCAACCTTTCAAAAGGACAAGTAGCATTATTCTATTCTTACCCAAACACTTTCAAAATGCCTATTTACAAGTCTCGTCGAACTGGGGCGCTCCCCTCCTTTATTTATAAAAATACTTATAAAAATGCAACTACGGCAAAATTAATTAATAATGGTAGTGGCTTCACTGGTGCTTATGCAGGTTTTCCTTTCCCAATTCCTAAAAATGGTATAGAAGCCCTCTGGAATCATATAGTTCGTTACCGTGGAATATATGCTAAACGCACAGTAACTGTAGCTGCTATCCATCGTAATGGCAACTATATACCTGTTTCTGTTCTGCAAGAAGCCTATTTTCATTATTATAATCCACTAGGTAATGAATCAACGTTAGATAATATTCTTATTTATTATTTATCCCACATACTCACTCCTCCTCGATTAGCAGGCAGCTATTTATTAAAATATGAAACTCTAGACCAAATGAAACAACCACGATTATCCTGGGCATATAATGTAGGCCAACGTCGCGTTCGTCGAGCCCCTAATGCATCTTATGACACTCCTGTTGATATGGCAGATGGGTTAGTAACTATTGATGATGTGGACATGTTTAATGGCTCTCCAGATCGTTTCGAATGGAAACTTAAAGGCAAGAAAGAGATTTTCATACCCTATAATAACTATAAGCTTATTAGTCCTAACTTAAAAAACAATGATATCTTAAAAATTGGACACATAAATCCTCATCACACCCGATATGAGTTGCATCGTGTTTGGATTGTAGAAGGAACTCTCAAAAAAGGAAAGCGACATATTTATTCTAAACGGATCTTATATTTGGATGAAGATAGCTGGGGAGCAGCCATCGTTGATCTTTATGATAATCGAGATAAGTTATGGCGTATTAATATGGCCTACCTGTTAAATTATTATGATCAACCTACAATATGGACAGGATTAGATGTTCATCACGACCTTCAATCTCGACGGTATTTTATAAGTGGCATATCTAATGAATTGAAAACCTTTATAGAGTTTTCTAAAACTTCACCTAAAAAAAGCCACTTTAGACCAGCAGCTCTTAGACAAAAAGGTAGAAGATAAAAGCCCCTTGTACTATTATCTCATCGTTCAAATGACTAGCTTTCTTTGCTCCTCAAAAATCATATTTGATAGTTACTGCTATATGGTCTCTGTCATTTAATTTATTCCGTCGTTCTGCCCCAAAAAAATTTGAATAACTAATACTGGCTGAAATAGTCTCTAAGTAGTTTGCATTTAATTCAACAGTTGCCGCTTTACGGTCTTCCATAAAACTACCTGTTACCCTTGAGTTACCATCTACATCATGCTTGAAGCGCAAAATTGGGTTTAAATTAATACCTGCAAACGCATCGTTCCACACGCCAGAAAGTACTATCGTATAACCCCAGCTAAAACGGTCTAAACGTTCATGGGCAGGGGTATAGTCACTAGCAAAAATATGCTGATTATAAGGGCCAGAGCCGTTTGACAGAAACCTATCATAATCACCACCTATACCAGATATCATTTCGAAGTGAGGCTCAAATAACCCTGTCAGACTATCAAACCCTATTAAAGAACCAAAATTATGGATAAATATTAATGAACCAGTCCATAATTCTACACGTTCGAAGTTATTATACCAACTTCCTAAACAAGCTCTATTTCTAGCCCTTGCTTGAGATATATTAAAAGTATTTCCAGAACAAACGTTAGATAGCCCCGCCGCGACTTGGTTAGAAAGCGATACTGTATTCAAGGATATACCCGCACCTAAATCATCTAGATGATCAATCCACATTGGCATATTAGGTCGATAAGCCAATTCACCAGCAATAGCTGTGTTTCCAATAGTAGTATTAAAGCTTAGTCCATACATACGAATATCTTCTGGAAAAGCTCTCCTTACAAATACATCATTAGAAAGAACATGTCCTGCTGACAAACCAGCAATACATGTGCTAATTCCATCAATGTCTAGCCCCAATCTAGGATCTAAGCATATATTTCTTATTTTACGATTTTCATTAGAATTAAAATCCTCTATTCTACCATCATTTGGTATCTTGGCTTGGACAAACGGTATTTGGGAGTGATAATTAACATAATACACTCCAAACTCTGTACCATTAAGGCTTTCAGCAAAATATTTAAAGTTAACTCCCCATTGCCCTCCATCTGACGCAGATTGTTTCTGGCCAACATCAGCTACAACCAGATAATCCTGCGCTGAATTTGTATTTATATTTAAATCGGTATACAAGTCTTCACCTGGAGCCAAAACTGTATTATAAGCATTTGCAATAAGCTTTATACCGTCACTCACTTTATTATAGCCTTTGTCTGCTCCCTCAGAAACGATATCATTATTACTAAAATAGGATCCTCTAGGAGGTACTATAGATTCATCCCACTCCAACATATAGTACGCTTCCATAGAAACATTATCTGTCAGCCCTATAGTGAAAGATAAAGCCATTTGTGGAATTAATAAATCCTTCACTTCAGAGCCAGGTAAAGAAATATGAACTGCATCTATTGGGTTAATAGTGTTAATTCCTTCCCTGTAAAAAAGTCCTTCTCCCCAATTTAATACTTGCTGACCAATGCGTACATCAAGTGTTTTCTCATATAGATTGAAGTTACTATAAAGATAAGCATCTAATAGAGAAGCATCCTTACCAATCAATCCCTCCACTTCACTATCAAAACCATCACCATAAGGATAAGTATTAGTTTGATCAAGAAACCTTCGATTAATAAAGCGACTATTTGCATGATTCCAATCAGTAGCCTGACCTATCACAACAGTATCATAAAAGGCCCGCCCTCTAATAAATACTCCTATATTTTCAATATTACTATCAAGGTTAGAATAATTAGCTTCTAATTCAGCAGTTATTTTATAAGTATTAGAAACTAGTCCTGTATCATAATTACGATTACCATCATTAGAATTAACCTCATCATGGGTAGGCTCTGTATCATTCCCATATTTTCGAGTATCTCGTCCTTCCACTCGCCACATTGCGCCATAAGATAAGCTAGTATCTACTGAACCGGTTATCTCTCCTCCATAGCCTGGTAGGATGCTAAAAAAACTTAACAGCACCAAGCTTTTTCTAAAAAAAACTATTTTCACTAACAAATAATTCTTATTAATCACGTTATTTTTCAAGGGTTGGTATTATACTTTTAGTATGTTTAAATACTTTGGCACACTATCCCTTGTGTTAAGTGATCGTTATTTAAGGTATCCAGGTACTGTTAAGGGCACCTAAGTAACTTGAGTATCTTCTTTTGCTTATAAGATAGCTTACTGTGCTGAAAAAAATATATAAAAAAAGTACATTAACAAATTAGTTATATGCCAAAACCTTGAGAACTATCTGTATAGAAAACTAAATATACAATCGTTTCATAAAGCTCTGGCCAACCAGAGCTTTATAATGGCTATACTAAAATAATAGCTACCGGATAGTAGACACCAACTCTCCCAACTGAAATACTGCCAGTTCTCCCGGCTCTAAGGTATTCCAGGTTTCATTAGTGGTTAGTGGCTCTGTTGCTATAACGGTCACTACATCATTAGGGGTGGTTTCTTTTTGGAAGTCAATTTTGAGTTCAGCATCCTTCAAAATGGCTTCTGCAAAAGGTGCTCGTCGTGTTAGCCAGGATAATTTCGTCGAGCAAAATGCATACAGGTAATTAGCTTCGCTTAATAATAAATTAAACACTCCATATTCATTGAGCTGACAACACAATTGATGAATAGCCTGCCACATAGGCTCTGGTTGCTCAGGCATCACAGGAAACTGCTGTCTTATTTGAGCTAACATCCAGCAAAAGGCATGTTCACTATCGGTGGTTCCCACGGGTAAATAAAATGATAAGGGAAGCTCTTGCTTGGCTTTTTTTAGCTGACCATTATGGGCAAAAGTCCATTTTCTTCCCCACAACTCTCGAATAAAAGGATGTGTATTTTCTAAACAAACTCGCCCGGAGTTAGCTTGTCGAATATGGCTAATGACAATACAGCTCTTAATAGGGTATTGTTTTACCAGCTCTGCCACTGCGGATTGATAACTTGGCTGGCTATCACGAAACTCGCGAATGGCTTTTCCTTCATACAACACAATGCCCCAGCCATCTTTATGCGGGCCAGTGCGCCCTCCTCGCTGCATAAGCCCAGTAAAACTAAAACAAATGTCCGTTGGGACATTGGCACTCATACCTAATAATTCGCACATAACCCTAAAAATTCACGTATAACGCCAGTAATTCGCCTATAGCAGCGATGAATAAGTAAATACTTTTACCTACTATATCACGATATACTCTACGCTTTGAGTATAATAAGCAGGAAAAGGAGCTGTTAATAAACGACGGTTGATTTATTCAGACTTATTCTTTTTTTCATCAGACTCATCTCCCCCCGATAGGTCAAAGTCTTCATTCAGTAAATCTTCAGGGTCTTCGGTAGGAATATCATCTTCATCTAACTGATCCTTGGTTTCAGCTTGTTCCTCATCCACCGCTTCTGATGGAGCAGGAGGCGGCTCATCTGCCTCGGCTACTGGTTCACTGGCCGTTAAGTCTTCAAGATCATCAGCTGGTAGTTCAATTTCCATGTCATCGTCTTCTGCCATGGGCTCTTCTTCGGGTTCCGGCTCTGGCTCATCAGGCTCTTCTAATTCCGCTTCTAGTACTTCAGGCTTTTCATCACTTGTTTTTTCTTCATTTCCTGTCCCTTCTTTATCAGACTCAGCTGCCTCATCATCAAGCTTTTCATCACCACTCTTTATCAATTTTTTATAGGCAAAAAATAAACCGCCCAACACCAATATATTGCCCAAGGCAATACCTGCATAAGTAATCCAGCCTAACTCATCTTCTGCAGCTTCAGCCTCTCCCTCTGGCTCTTCTTCAGCGTCCAGCTGTTCTTCTGTTTCAGGCTCTTGTTCCGCTTCAGTGCTCGTATCCTCTTCTGGTTCCACTTCCTGCTCAGCTTTTTCTGGCTCTGGCTCAGGCGCCACTCCAGCTTCTACAGTGGCTGTTTGTGTTTCTGGGTAGTTCAATATAATTGGAGCAGTTTCAATTTTCAGCGATTGTCCATCTTTCGCTTGTGCATTGATATTAAAAAAAACTTTGTGTTGACCTTGCTGCAAACGCTCAATGGAAAATCGCCAACTCCGACCATCTTTATATAACGGTACTGGACGAAGCTGCTTGGTGCCATCAGGGTAGCGCACTTGAGCGATGACTTTAGATGATTTTCTATCAATCGACTGACTGCGGGGTTTCACTACCACTAAATACTTATCTTGACCATCTTCATTGAACAATTCACTCTCAATTTTAAATGGTTGACGAACTGAGACGAGTTTTGCGTAACGGCGATTAAACGTATTGGCATCAATAACCAGCTCAATCCGATAATCACCTAACTCTGGAAATGGCTTAAGTAGATCAGTAAAATGTCCTTCTTTTAGTGAATCCTCCCCTTTTATTGGTTGCTCACTGATTAATTTTGCGGTTTGATATACCCGCCAACTGCCTTGAATAACCTGTAAAAACTCCTCTTTAAGAATCGTTTTGCCTTGCTCCTCAAACCAGAAATCCAGCTCGACTTCCTGCCCTAAAAATAAGTTACTGGGGATTTCATTTACTTTTAATTTTAAGTCACTAACAATGGTAACTCGGTTATCAGGGTCAGGCTCTGCTTGTAACAGCCACTCACCTTCATACGGCTTTTGTACTGTAACTAAGTCATACTGATCAGTACTATGCCATTTAATATCATCAGTGATATTGTCTTTGGAGTAGAGCGTTTGATCAGGCGATAAGAGTTGGGTTACGGCTTCAAGGCGAGGCTTAAAAACCAGTAACGTAAACTCTTCAACGCTGGAATCTACCAAGAATTTATTATCTTTTAAGGGGACTTGTTCAGCCGGTGCCGTTTGCTCCAGCGCTTTTAAAAATAGTTTGGTTAATGCTTCAGCATCATTGGCTTCGGAAGAAAACCCACCCGTTTCTATGGCTAGGGTATCCATCAACTCCCGATCAGAATTACTGGATAACGCAATGGTATGAATAGTGTAACCAGCCTGACTGAGTACTGGAATTTGTTCGGTAATAATTCGCTCACGTTCGGTCTTATTCTTATCTGGATCTTTTGAAATATCCACCATACCGTCGGTTAGCAGGATGATATGGCGAGGCTGTTTTGCCTGGGTATTACGATCAAATGCAGCTACATTGAGGGCTTCACGAATATTGGTAAATAACCCAGTTGAGTTGATTTTTCCTACTTGTTGCCTTGCTTGTTGGCGCCATTTGTCATTAACCTCGTCATAGGGCACCAATGGTTTGATATGCTGCCCAAAATTCCATACTCCTGCCTTACTTCCTTTTGGTAATAATTCAACCATTAACTCTATTGCAGGTACTCGTAAGTTTTGGGGATCATTAATTTTCATACTGCCTGAAATATCCACGAGCATTCGGACATCAGCAGCAGCAACTTGGGTGGAGGGAGACTGATCAGATTCTTCAGCAAAAGCGGCACTAACAACTATAAAGCGAAAGAGAAGCAATAATAAAAATGGAATAAATGCCCTGCCACCTTGCCTCAGCGTGCTAATGATAAATTTAACCACCGCCAGGTGTGGATTAAATAAGCTTGCCAGGATGATAGACCCAGCCCTATGAGTCATTGCCAGCTCCTTGCAATAGTGACTAATGACCAGCCTGTGCCAATTTGCTTGTGATCAAGCTACACACTTCTGCATCTGAACCCAAAGCCTTCACGGCTTTTATGCCTGTTACAATTTGTTGTATTCAGGCCAATTGTAAGCCGCTACTGCATATAACCGATCAGCACAGGAAAATATCTGGTACCACCATTAAGTTATAGCAGTTTTATTGTAAATGGCACGGTTAAGCAGGTATTGACGCCTCCAGAATGGAGGCGAAGTTCGGAAAGGCAGAAGACAAATAGCAGACGACTATACAGTTTAAATCGTTGGGGTAATCCGCTCTTTAGGTTGTTGGGGAGGTTTTTTCGTGCGCTTTTTCTGCTTAGTTTGTTGTTGACGAGTAGCAGGCTTACGCTTGTCTTGTGCCTCTGCTTTCGACTTAGTTCGCTTGGGTTTAGGAGATGGCAAAACGATGAACAACCCTAACAGCAAAACAAACATCAGTAGCTCTGCCACAGCAACCACATGTCCTGCTCGATAGGCTGACTCAGCCCCTTTGGTTAAAGCATCATATAAGGCCACCAGGCCAGCAGGTGCTAAGTAATCTTGGTTGTTATCAACATACCATGGGGTAAATAAGGCAACTGCCACAACTCCACGTAACAAACCTTTTAGAAAGCGGCTTAATGATCTTGTCATACGCACCCAGACTAAAAAACAGCCAAAGGCACTCGCTAAATAAATCATCCAACCGTAAAAATAATGATTTGGATCCATACCGATAATAAATTATACAGCTTAGTTTAAGAAAAGTTTGCTCATCATAATCAAAGAGGCCCGTCAGGTCATTATAAACAAGTTAAATAATATTTTAGGGGATTAGTTTTGATTACTGTTGGTTAAGCTTACGACCTCGATCACACTCTACCTTTGGGCATTGCTTAAGCCGCTTTTTGACTGTTAGTGCTTGAATTTCTTGTTGGGTCGCAAGCAGTTGTGAGCTTTCAGGCTGAACGGCTAAGCCACAGGCCAATGCCTGCTGTGCTGCACTCTGGCAACCGCTTGTTGCCAAAACATAGCTCAGATTATTCCAGCCCACCGTATGATGAGGGTGTTCCTTTACCAGAGCCATCAATGCATCTACCGATTGTTGCCACTGCTGATTAGCATAATGGGCATTACCTAACCCTAATAAAGCAATAGGCTGATGATCCCAGGTTTTGAGCGCTGTTTGATAGGCCATAATCGCTGCCTCACGCTGGTTGACCTGCTCCAGCGATTGGGCTGCCTTTAGGTAAGCGAGTGGATTAGCCGAGGCCGGCAGCCGATCAGGGGGTAATGCAACAAGCCCCCAGTATTTGGCTCTGCTCCAGGTTTTTCCAAATAATGCCAGGGGCATTTTATACCGCTTATGTTGTTCTGACCTGAGCACTACCTGTTTTTCTGACCACTCAAAGCCTACCACCACCGCATAATGCCACTGAGGGTACCAGCTATAGCCTAAATTCAGCATGACTAGCACAGGGTGCCCGGCAGTGATTTCCGCCAGCAACTGTTGTAGAGAGCCTTTCATTTCATAGGCTAACAAACCACGCTGACGGGTGGCTGCCACCAGTTCAACTTGAAAACTACCCTGCTTGGCAGGCGTGTAAACCTCATCGACCAAATCATCTGGCACCACCGGCACCTGCCAATAACTCAAAACAGTTGCCAAAGCAGCAGGACCGCAGTGGTATTCGGTTTGAGGAAAAAAGGGTACCTGCTCCAGCTCTACTTGATAAAAGCTATCAGCAGGTAGCTCATCCATTTGTTTTATAAAGCCATTACTGGCACATCCCGTTAATGCCAATAAAATAAAAATGCCCAGCAAGTGCCGGGCATAAGTAAGGAGCAATAAGGATTTAAAAAAATTTGCCACTATTTTCTTATTTAATTAATACAGCGTACAAAAGTAAATATATCCGTTGCACACAGCATATCGGTTACAATAAAGACCACTAAAAATAAGACAATCACACCAGCAACGCCACTACCCGCAGGCAGTTCAGTTAATTTTTCATTAAACTGCGCAAGCTCTTCAGGTGTCATTGCATCAATTCGAGATTTGACTTGTTCTTCTGGCACTCCTAGCGCTTGAAGCTTTTCCTTTACTTCGTCCTCTTCAAGCATACTTAGCAAGGCTTCTTTATCTACCTGGTGCTGCTCTTCTGCGATGACCTGATCAGTGCCCACCATACCCGCTCGTACCATCGTGGTTTGAATTGAGAGCAGAGCTATACAACAAGTTAAAATAAGCGCTACTAAACGACGCCCACCGAATGTCAGTGCCATTATTTGTTTCCTACTTAAGAAGATGAATTCTGCTCAAGTCTAGAAGTAATATTCCCATAGGGTCAAACAGGCTTTGTTATTCCGTGAGAGTCATCATTACTGAAGTGAGGATTGGGTATACAACAACTTGTTTACAGATAAACCCAATCATTATTGAATAAATATGGCTCAATATAGATTCCTGGGGGCTATATTAATAGCCCTACTAAATCACTTAATAACCCTTTACCACGACGTTTTAAATTATACACAA